>CAZRNW010000166.1:0-7652 GCA_964601535.1 uncultured Flavobacteriaceae bacterium | reverse complement strand
AAACTGTATTCCAAAAAACGGCCGGAGAGTAAATTTAATTTTATCTGCGAAAACGCCCTCACTTTCACCATTCCTGATAATAGCTCTGTGTTTTATTTCTTTAATCCTTTCTCCGCAAAAATAATGGAGCAGGTAAAAAACAGAATCAACACTTATCAGAAGGATTCTAAATCTGAAATTTTCATAATTTACGTAAACCCCCAGTTTAAGGAGGTTTGGACAGAAGCCGGATATGAGACTTATCATAAAGAAGGCAATAAGCGCTATACAGAGGCTCTTATTTTCAGAAAAAAGTCTGATTAAAAATATAATGCCTATCTTTGTGCTCAATGAAAAAGCACCAACCCATCCGTTTTGCCACCAGTAGTGCGGGTAACGAATTTTTCTCGGCTCTGCGTAAAAGAGTAGACGGCTATTTTAAAGAAAAGAATATTTCCCAGCACGCAAATTCAGCCATGGTCATAAAGACCATTATTTTACTTTCGGCCTATCTTATTCCTTTCGCTTTGTTTTTATTTATGCAGCCCGGGTTTTGGATGTCGATGTTATTATGGGCCATCATGGGTTTTTCTTTAGCAGGCATTGGTATGAGTGTGATGCACGATGCCAATCACGGTGCTTATTCATCAAACAGTACTGTTAATAGTATTTTAGGGCACACTTTAAATTTATTAGGCGGTTCGGTTTTTAACTGGAAATTACAGCACAATGTTCTTCATCATACCTATACAAATGTTGTTCATGTGGATGATGATATTGATGACAAATTAGTTTTACGTTTTTCACCGCACACCGAAGTAAAATGGTACCATAAATTCCAATGGGTTTACGCTTTCTTTTTTTACGGTATTTTAACTTTGTACTGGGTATTGCTTAAAGACCTTATTCAATTTATCAATTACACCAAACGCGGTGTGAACCCGAATACAAAAGCGCAAAACAGAGTTACTTTCTTTAAAATGACCATGCAAAAAATTATTTACTTTTTGTACATTTTAATTTTACCAATACTTGTGTTTCATGTTCCTGTTCTGCCTTTAATATGCGGGTTTTTACTGATGCATTTTATTGCAGGTTTAGTATTAACTACCATTTTCCAGTTAGCACACACCGTTGATGGAACAACTTATCCATTACCTGATGAAAATAATACCATTGAAAATAACTGGGCCATTCACCAAATGAATACCACCATTAATTTTTCAAGAAAAAGCAAATTAATTTCCTGGTATGTTGGCGGATTAAATTTTCAGGTGGAGCATCATTTATTTCCTCGTGTTTGTCATGTGCACTATCCTGAAATTGCTGAAATCGTAAAAGCTACTGCTGAAGAATACGGTGTGCCTTATTTGGAAAACATCACCTTCATGGATGCGATGCGCGCTCACATGGTTGCCTTAAGAAAACTCGGAAGGTTACCCGATATCAACGAAGCCCTCGCTTAATTTTCCATTATTAAAAATTCAGTCCGCCTGTTTTTGGCGCGCCCGGTTTCGGATGAATTATCGGCTACAGGTTGACTCGATCCAAATCCTTTTGCCTTAATTCTGTCGCCATTGATTCCGAAACTTTCCAGTGTTGCTTTCACTGTAAAAGCACGGTTGGCTGATAAAGCCTGATTGGCTGAAGCACTTCCCACATTATCTGTATGTCCCTGAATTTCTATAATCATTTTTGGATTTTCCTTCAGGTATTTAGCAAATTCTTCCAATACTTTTTTAGATTCCTCCTGCAAATCGGCGCTGTTACTGTTATAATAGATATCATTGATAACAAACGAACTTCCCACTCTTACAGAATCCATCGTAATCACAATTGGCTTAACAGGTTCAGGACTTGCCTCAACAGTTTTGGTTGCCGAAGTATTTGTTTTAGTAGGGCCTGAGAATGCCGCCACCGCTTTTTTCACATCGACAACCGCTGAATTATAAACCATTCCTTCCTTCTTTACACTCACAACTATTTTATCATGTTTTTTGGCATTAACTGCCACCATGAATTCTCCGCTTAAAGAATCGACTAATGTTTTTAGCTTTTCATTGGTTCCTAATGTTTTTACTTCTACTTGTGCGCCGCGTATGGGCTCTCCGTCTTTATCAACTGCTTTTCCTCCGGTTAAGGCCATCTCTTCGGGCTGTGCTTCTTTGTAAAGCGGAAAAGAATATAAATCATATCGTCCTGCTGATTTTGTTGTACTTACTTTCTCTCCTGCAAACGAAACAAAATAACCTGTTTGCGCATCAGTACTTACAAAAAATCCGGTATCGTCGCCGGGACCATTAATTGGCTTACCAATATTTTTTGCTTCAGTCCATTCTCCTTTATCGTTCTTACGCACATAAAAAATATCGTAGCCGCCAAATCCTACATGACCACCATTACCACCTTTATCAGGACCACTGCAAAAATAAAGTGTTTTACTGTCCATGTGAATGAATGGTGTTTTTTCGTGTCCGGGTGTATTTACATTCGGACCTAAATTTATGGCGGGTCCCCATTTACCGGTTAAAGGATCTTTCGTTGATTGATACAGATCCACTCCGCCGTAGCCACCGGGACGGTCGCTCGCAAAAATAATAGTGTTGCCATCTGCGGAAACTGTGGGTTGCGAATCCCAATAAATTGGATGATTAAAAGGTGCTTTACTGAAAGGTTTCCATTCATCATCCACATTTTTACTCACATAAATATCACAATTTTTCTGAGCGCCACCTTCATCCCGCATCATGGCGAAATACAAATATTTATTATCCATTGTAATCGTACAGCCTCCCTGATTATCGCCAGTAGTATTAAACGGAAAAGGCATCTCTTCACCTTTATCAAAAACATTCGTATTATCTTTTCTCGAGCGCATGAACACTTCCTGCTCACGGTCGGTTTGATACACCACATTTTTGTTATTGATAGGCATTAAGCGAACGTAGAGACAATTTCTGTCGTCGGGAGAAATGTAAGCAAGATATTCATCCCTTTCTGAAGAAACACCGGTCACCAATTTCGGTTCGAAAGGAACAACCAGTTTATTTAATTCCGCTTCTTTCTTAGCCACCTTAATCATTTCTTTTGAAGCAAATAATTCGTAATTGTAGTCTTTACCAAATTTTTTTTCATCATTACTGGTGAACTTGAGAAATTTATTGAGGTATTTATTGGAAGAATCGTATTTGGCCTCTTCATAATAAGCAAAGCCAATGTAATAATAAGGTTCAGAATGAATATCCGGGCATTGGGCAATGGCCTTCATAAAATACGGAACGCCCGGCATGAACGATTTGCTTTCTAATTTCGCGTGCACAATGTATTCAAATCCCATCCGCAAATTCGCTTCGGCAAAATCAGGATCTTCTTCCAGACATTGTTTCAGGTATTTTAAACGCTCGGGCTTTGGCGTTTTTTTGTCGGTACCCTTTAAGTATAATTTCTCTAGTTTTTTATCTATTTCCTTACAGAATTTTTTCTCCCCTTCCTCCTCATCCTGAGAAATAAGCGGGAAACAAAAACAGATAAATAAACCGAGTAAAAGACTTCTCATATATACAGCAATAGTATAAGCAAATTTAGTGCTAAGGGTTACACTTTAACATTTATTTTTAAATCTTTCTGTACCAAAACCTGTTAAAAACGGTTCATTTCTGTTTATATGTTTTTAAGGGGCGTATGGCCTAGTCCGCTACTTTTAATCAAAATTTAAACCCATGATGACTTTTATTACGAATTACTGGTGGACCATTATCCCCGTATTCCTGTTGATTTTTTACAAATTGTTTTTCAGGTTATTTGGTATTATTATCATTCCTGAAGATAAAATTGGTTTAGTTACCAAGAAGTTTGTTTTATTTGGTAAATCGGAATTACCTCCCGGCCGTATTGTAGCCGTTGAAGGTGAGGCGGGATTTCAGGCTCAAACTTTAGCGCCGGGAATTTATTTCTGGAAATGGATTTGGCAATATGAAATTACCCTGCAGCCCTTAACTATTATCCCTCAGGGAAAAATTGGTTTATTGGTAGCGAAGGACGGAGCTGAATTAGAAACCGGTCATATTTTGGCGCGGAAGGTGGAATGTGATGGTTTTCAGGATGCTGTTGGCTTCTTGTCTAAAGGGGGACGGAAAGGGCGTCAGAGTGCACATATTACTGCAGGTACCTATCGTATCAATACATTTTTGTTCGAGATTTTTACTGTGGATATGTTTACTGTAAACGAAAACATGGTTGGTATTGTAACAACTTTAGATGGTATGCCGATTGAAGAAGGAAATATTGCCGGGAAAAATGTTACGGGTCATAATAACTTTCAGGATACAGATGGATTTTTAAACAATAATGGTAATAAAGGTTTGCAGCCGCAAGTAATTTTAGCGGGTTCTTATTATTTAAATCCTTGGTTTGCATCGGTTGAACAAATTAAAATGACGGAGATTCCGATTGGCTCGGTTGGTGTTGTTATTTCTTATGTAGGAAAAGAAGGAAAAGATTTAAGCGGTGCCGAATTTAAACACGGTAACATCGTAAGCAAAGGCGAAAAGGGTGTTTGGGCGGAGCCATTGGGTCCGGGTAAATATCCGATTAATACTTACATCATGCGTGTTGAATTAGTTCCGACAACTAATTTAGTTTTAAACTGGGCGAATGCAAGAAGCGAGGCACATCAGTTAGATAAACATTTAAGTACAATTACAGTACGCTCGAAAGATGGTTTCCCTTTTAATCTCGACGTATCGCAAATCATTCACATTCCAACAACAGAAGCGCCAAAAGTAATTGCACGTTTTGGTAACATGGTAAATTTAGTTGGACAGGTTTTAGAACCTACCATTGGTAACTATTTCCGTAACTCGGCGCAGGACAGTGATGTGATTGCATTTTTAAGTTCCCGTAAAGAAAGACAAGATGCGGCTAAGAAAAGGATTAGTGAAGTATTAGACCAGTATAATGTGAATGGTGTTGATACTTTAATCGGAGACATTGTTCCGCCTGAAAGTTTAATGAAAACATTAACCGACCGTAAAATTGCAGAAGAACAAAATACAACTTATGAAACCCAAAAGAAAGCGGAAGTAACGCGTCAGGCTCTCGAGAAAGAAACTGCAGTTGCTGATATGCAAAAAGAAATTGTAAAAGCTGATCAGGGTGTACTAATTGCAGAGCGCATTGCCGATGCAACGGTGAAAAAAGCAACCGGTGATGCAAGCGGGGTAAAAATTTCATCAAATGCAGAAGCAGAACGATTAAAAGTTATTGCGGCTGCAGATGCAGAAAAAACAAAATTATTAGCGAATGCTGAAGCCGAAAAAGTAAAAGCGCTCGCTAATGCTGAAGCAGAAAAAATTTCTGTAACCGGTAATGCGGAAGCTGAAAAGATTTTAGCAATCGGAAAATCGAATGCTGAAGCTTATAAATTATCGGTTGGCGCTATGGGCGGCGATAACTTTACTAAATTAAAAGTTACTGAAGCCATTGGAAAAGAAAGAATAAAAATTATTCCTGAAGTATTAATTACAGGCGGCGGCGATGGCGCAAACGGACCAATTAGCGGTTTACTCGGTTTACAATTATTAGAAGGCATCACTAAAAAAATAGTTGAAGACGGCGGGAAAGCGGAAGACAAGAAGAAGTAATGGAAGTGGTTTCGGCTACGCTCAACCACCATTTATTCGGTGACTGAGCGAAGCCGAAGTCACAATTAGAAATGGAAATAAACAAAATAAACATAACTGAAAAGCTTTCTCTTTTTTCCGATCACTGGAATCCGAGAATTGTTGGTGAGTTAAACGGTCAGCATGTTAAGCTTGCGAAATTTCAGGGGGAATTTATCTGGCATAAACACGATAACGAAGACGAGTTATTTTTGGTTCTTGAAGGAAGTTTTAAAATGGAATTGCGTGATAAGACCATCGAGATGAATAAAGGAGATTTTATTATTATTCCGAAAGGCGTTGAACATAAACCCTCCGCCGAAAAAGAAGTTCAGATTATGTTGTTTGAACCGGCTGCTACTTTGAATACTGGGAATAATTCAGAATCGGAATTGACAAAAAAGAATTTAGAATGGATTTAAAAAGAAAAACCCTCCTTATTCAGGAGGGTTTTTTATTTATTTCTTCTTTTCCTGCGCTTTTTCCTGAGCTTCAAACGCTTTAATAAGTTCAGGCACCTGCTCTACAGACAAGCGTTTGGCTTTGATAATTTTGTCTTTATCCAATAAATAAATTACCGGGGTCGAGAAAATATCATACTTTGTTTTGATGTTGTTGATGTGAATTGGATCCCACACGTTAATGAAATCTCCCAGCTTATTTTCAATTAAATATTTTCTCCATTTATCATATTCGTGCTGCGTATAAACACAAAATACTTTTACATCATACTTTTTCTTTAGCTCCTTGTATGCATCCACCAGTTTCGGCATTTCGGTTTTACAATGCCCGCAATCTACATCCCAAAACACAAGAACAGTGTATTTTGCCTTCAATGAATAAAGCGTATTAAATAAGGGAGTTAATTTCTGAATGTTATCGTAATATAATTTAGTAACCGACTGACTGGTCTTCGCCGTATCAAAGCCCATTTTATTAACTGCTTTTGAGTTTACAGTATCAATCATTAACAAATCCGGAGCCTGTGAACCTAATAAGAGCGGTTTTAAAATATCAACGCGCTCAATAATTTTCTCAGCGGTTTTGTCTTCATAAACTCCCTTAGCTAATCCTGTTCGTACATATCTGTCAACCAAATTGCAAAATACCCTGTCGAATCCCATAATTTTGCTTTGCTCGTAAGTCGGAAGAAAATAAGCGAGTAAAAATTTATACATATCACTTCCCGGGGTACATTGCAGCATTACCCTGTCAATTTCTGCTGTAATTGTATCCGGCAATTGTAAAATCACCTTGTCGAAATAACGTTTTATCCTATCGGCAAAAAAAGGAGTGCGCAATAAACGATCGTCTTTAAAATTCACGCCCTCCCAAAAATGGGTTTTGTAATATTTATATTGGGCGACACTGTCCGGACGGCCATTGCTTGCTTTCGGAACATCTTTCAATTCTTTTTCGGATTTTAGATTTAATACATCCCCTAAAAAAGTACCGGCATGTGTTTTCAGGAACTCCGCATCAAATTTCATAACCGCTTCATTCAAAGCTTTCATTTTCTCCATTACATATTTTGAAGAATCGGCTTTGCTCATCCCTTTGGTTTCACCTTTTACTTTTCCGAATTCGCCGTTTTTCTGGCTGATGAATTTAATGTAATTGAAAAAATTTTCATTCTCCTTCGAATCACCCGCCTTAAGAGTATTCACCATGTCTGTTATATCACTAGAGAAAGTTAATTTCTGACTTTCGTTAACAAAGAAATCGAAATAACGTACTTTATCCTGACTCACTAAAAAATATACGCCTTTATCTAAAGGTTTCTTTCCTTTAAAAGAAATAGCGCCGTTTTTTACTTTCTTACAGGTATCGGCAATGTATTGTTTATCGAAATTATATTTCGCCAAAAAAACCATCGAGTCTTTGGCACCTTTAATATTTACTTTAATATCGTATCCTGCCTGTGAAAAGCAAAGTGAGCAGATTAAAGTGCAAATAATAAACAGTAACTTTTTCATATTCTTAAAATCAAATTTAATTATTATTTAGTTTTCT
>CAZRNW010000165.1:7442-7658 GCA_964601535.1 uncultured Flavobacteriaceae bacterium | reverse complement strand
TGATAAATTGAATACATTTTACAACCAAATACAATATGGTAATAAAGGGTTTAGTGAATTAATAAAAATACAATTTGAAAAAACAAAATCAAGTAATCCAAAATTTGTAAGCTGCAGATTAAAAAAAGGAAGCCTGCTATTTAGTTACTTAAATGATCTGTACATTCAACATTTAAAATTCAACATTCAAAATAAAATGATGAGCACAACTACCAA
>CAZRNW010000165.1:6354-7432 GCA_964601535.1 uncultured Flavobacteriaceae bacterium | reverse complement strand
CCTCTCAGGACGCGGAGTACTTTTTTTTGAAAAGGGAAATTTAGGAAAAAAGCCGGTAAGGTTTTTAGAAAATAACTCTGTTACCAGTATTGTTCACGATTTTGAAGGTGGTATTTGGATAAGTACCACCGATAAGGGAATATTTTACACACCAATATTGAATTATTACCAATTTGTAAACGAACCCGGACTTAGCGAAGGTATAAGAGCAGTAGATCGAATTGATTCACTAATAATGGTAGCTAATAGCAAAAACGAAATATTCATTATTTACCCTGATAATAGCATAAAACAAATACCAAGTATTAATACACAACAAACCAGTAATCAGTTCAAATTCTATAAAATGAATGGGAAGGTAATAGCTTGCTGTAATAAATTAGCTGAAATTGATTTAAAAACCATGAAGGTAAAGTACCACATAAGGAATGATGGAAAGCCTGTTGTAGGAACTACGATGATAGAATTACCGGATGGCCGAATTGAAGGAATTGCTCATGGTAATTACTATAGTATTACAGATGGCGTTTGGACCAAAAAACACAGCAGCCCCGGGAGAGAGCAAGATATTGTTTATGACAAGGAAAGTGATCGTATGCTTGTAGCCACCAATAACGGAATGTACGAAAAAAAGGATACGAATTTCGTACCTTATGAACACCCTTCGCTTAAAAAAGAAGTTATCTATAGTTTTAACACTGATGAACTAGGAAGGATATATGCTGCAACATCTTCGGGAGTTTTTTATTTAGAAAATAAAACCTGGAAAAATATTGGCACCGACCAAGGCTTACCAACACATCTTACATTACATGCCTATTGTGATAAAATGGGTACGGTTTGGATATCGGGTAAAAAAGGCATTAGTTATTTTAACTGGAAAGATCCAAAAACCATCACCACATTAAACATGACAGATGGATTGCCAACAAATGAAATTAGAAGCTCAACTGCCCGCGGTGAGATGCTGTTTGTGAGCTGTAGAGGACCACTCTTTATTATTAATATGAAAGAGAAGATGCGTGATATTACTCCTCCAAAGATTTATATAAGTAAAATTACAGTTAATGATAGTGTT
>CAZRNW010000165.1:336-6344 GCA_964601535.1 uncultured Flavobacteriaceae bacterium | reverse complement strand
TCAGATCAAGCCTGAAATGTTAGTGCCTGAAAAGCTCATGCACTGGTCACAAGCACTGGAACGATAATTAGTGTGAGTATTTATTGGACTATGATCACCAGCACCGTAGCAATTACATATAAAAACAACCGCTTAAAGTATTTTGTTGATTGTATTAGTTATAAAAAAATGTTTTCGCAAGAATATAAATACAGGCTTGTTGGATTTGAAGACAGTTTGAAATTGAGCACAAATGATTATGTAGAATACCCGAACCTTGCTCCGGGTAGTTACACATTTGAAGTTTATGGACTGAATGATAAAAAAGTAGTTTCGGAGCAAAAGGCAGTTTATGTATTTACAATTAGCAAGCCAATTTGGTTAAGGTGGTGGTTTATTTTGTTAGAGATACTTAACGTAGGCGGTTTATTGTATTTATTTATTAGGTGGCGTGTTGGCATTGTAAGGAAAACTGAACAAGAAAAAAATCGAATGAATAAATTGGTGGCTGATAGCAGAATTGCGGCTATACAGGCACAAATGAACCCGCATTTTATTTTCAATACTATAAACTCGATACAGGATTTTATATTACAAAACGATACACAAAAGGCATATGATTACCTGGCCAAATTTGCCAAATTGGTGCGAACGATATTAAATAACTCAGAGGAAAATTTAATAACCCTTGAGAAAGAGTTGGACACTTTAAAGCTGTATGTAGAAATAGAACAGCTTAGGTTTAAAAATAATTTTGAGTTTGTATTAAACACAGAAGGTATAACGAGCGATACTAACGAAATAAAGATACCGGCAATGCTTATACAACCCTATATTGAAAATGCCATTTGGCATGGTATAATGCCATTAGGAAAAAATAAAAAAGGTAAGCTGGTGCTTAAATTACGGCAGGAAAAAGATCAGTTACATATTAGCATTGAAGATAATGGTGTGGGAAGAAGTTACAGTACAGATGTAAAGAAAACAGAAGGACACGTTAGTATGGGAGATAAACTGGTACAAGAGAAAATTGAAATGATCGGAAAGATGTACAACAAAAAAGCGAGTACAGTAACTACGGATCTGTTTGATGAAGATAATAAGCCTTGCGGAACGCGAATTGATATTACTTTACCTTTATTGTTTAGCTGATGAGTATTAAAACCATATTAATAGATGATGAAGAAAGCAGCAGAAATGTTATAAAGGCATTGCTGAAAAAGTTTTGCCCGGAAATAAATATTATTGCAGAAGCTGAGAATGTAAAAGATGCGTACAAATTAATAAACGACAAGCAACCATCGCTTATATTTTTGGATATACAAATGCCTGGTGGAAATGGTTTTACGCTATTAAAGAAATTTGACAAGGTAGATTTTGATGTGATATTTGTAACGAGCTTTGACCAGTATGCCATAAATGCTATTAAATACAGCGCTCTAGATTATTTACTAAAGCCTATTGAAGTTGACGATCTGAAACAGGCTGTGAAAAGAGCCGTTGAACGACAAAAAGAAAGGGGAAGTTCGGTTGCAGATGTAGTAAAACTTTTAATTGAAAATGAAACCGCCAAAGAAAAACAAATAGCGATTCATAGCGGCTCGAAAGTACGGATTGTAAAGTTGAATGAGATCGCTTGCGTTGAGGCTGATAGTCAGTACACCAATTTGTATTTAAGTGGTGGTGAAAAGATAAACAGTACCAAAACCCTAAAGGAATTTGAAGAGCTGTTATGCGAAGCGAAACAGTTTATAAGGGTAAACAGAAGCTGTGTTGTGAATACTATAGCCATACTAACCTATACCAAGGCAGAACCGTTTATCATTACGTTGAATAACGGTAGGGAATACGAAATGAGTCGGAGGAAAAAGGTTGAGGTGTTGGCCCTACTACGTTAAATCTTCAAAGGGTAAATGAGTCAGTAATGAAAATATTATTTCCAATAATTGTGAGCTTGACTTTATTATCGCAAATGGTACTTAAGGCTCAACATTGTCAATTTGATTTAGTAAGAGTTATTGTACTTTCTGTTTATGCTGATTCCGATACAAATATTGTTCCGAATCTGAAAATTACCTTGTTGGATTCGCTAGGTAATACAATTTTTACTAACTGGGATAGCAAAGCGGATGTAGATACCTTAAAGTTCTGGCGCAATGTAAAAGGTGGAGGAAAAGATAAAGTTGAAAATCGTAATCCTTGGTGGAACCCAAATACGTATTGGTTTGCTAATAATAATTACTTAATAGTTGGAGGAGAATGGTTGTTAAAGCAAAGTCGGAAAATAAAAATAGAAGATGGAGAAGATAATGGAGGGTATTTTGAAACCAAAACAGTTGATTTGGCAGAGACTGATCTGTACCCTTTGTGTACAGGGCGTAGCCATTGGACCAAAGGAGAAAAATACGGTTTTGTAGAAGGTTTTAAACCAATAGAAGTGAGATTAAAGAAAAAATAATTAGGTAAACATGTCGACACCAGTTTTTGATATTAAGGTTTTAGAAAACAAAGAAAAGCAAGTTACATTCCAAATTGCTGTAGTTTGCGAAGGTGGCTTTGACGTAACGAACCCAAGAGATGTTATGAATGCATTGGTTTACGGAACCGATATGTATTTTGAGGATGGAAGAAAGAGTTATGATATTGGTGCTGTGCTAGAAAAAGAATTAGATTTTGATAAAGAATTTTGGAACGACGATTGGCTTATCGCTAATTATAAACGATTTTATAGAGAAGCGAAGTTGATTTCGGAAATAAACCATCCTTGGGATAGCAACAAGCAAAAGTTTACAGAAGAACAGGATCAACTGCGGAATTATTTCAGTTACGCAGATGGAGTTAAATTATTTAATTGTGCAGATTATCCGCATTGCGTTGTTGAAATTACAGTGACGGATGAAAGGTACATTAATCATTTGGTAAAGGGGATGATCTATTCGATTTATTGAGGAATTAAAACGCGAAGTGATCAACTTCCTGTTTTAACTAAAGCTTCTTGCAAAATCGGCTTTAGATTTTCACGAAGGACTGACATATTACTATGGATTTTCTTTTTAGTAACCCGAGCGTAACGCATCGTTGATTTTATAGATTTATGACCAAGCATTTTACCAACTGTTTCGAGAGGTACATCATTTTCCAATGTTACAGTTGTTGCAAAAGTATGGCGTGCGGTATGATGGGTGAGATACTTGTTTATGCCACAGAGAGCGGCAATTACTTTGATGTATTTATTAAAATGAGAATTGTAGTGTTGCGGCAAGAGCTTGCCATGAATTAATCGGCACTTGTGATTTTTGTACTTTTCAATGATCTCCAAAGGAATATCGAGTAACATTACCATTTCTTTTACATCTGTTTTCGTACGATCTGTGCTGATGAATTTCTCGCGGTTAATTCCTAAGAAGATACAATCTTCACTTAGCGACATTGAATCTTTGTATGCGTAACCAGTGAAAATGCAGAAGATGTAAATATCGCGGATCTCTTCAAGCTCCTTATCAGGCATCTGAGTTTGCCACATGTTAAGAATCTCGTGCATTTCCAATACTTCGATATCGGGTTCTATGTAAGAGCATTTAAAAAGACTAAAAGGGTTCGATTGTAATTTGCCTTTTGCTATTGCAAAAGTGAGCGCTTGTCTTCCGATTTTAATGTATTTCATTGCTGAATTATTCTGCAGCAAATGTTTTGTTCTTAGGAAATGATGGAAGTCGTGCACAAAACTTGGTCCGATCTGATCAAGTCGGATATCAGAAATTTTCAAGTGATCCTTCATAAACGTAATAAGTTTGCCCTTGGTGTAATCCATTTTGTCCAAGGTTGGTTGAGCAAGCTGACCCGCATCTACTTTTTCCTGAGTTTCGTTCATCATCCAATCGAAGATTTGAAGCAGCGTCATTTTCCTTTCTTCTTTGCCTAGTACGCGGTTCTTCAATAGTTCTGCAGTGATGGGCAAATCAAGTTGCACCATTTGATGAAAGTGTTTGGTAACTATTGTTTCAAAGGTGGCGAGATACTGGTTTATTTCCTTTTCTTCAGGTGTTTTAGCCAGTATGCGGCCACTTCTCCATTTAAGTGGGTCAACATACTTGCCGGTTGATATTTCGGCGCGTTGCTGATTAATTGTAATGCGACAATAAACGGGCGAACCTTGCTCGTTTTTTGCTAAATTTTTGATCCAAAAAATGGTAGATAAATTGGTCACCGTCTGCATAGCGAATTTGATTAAAAGTTGAACGATTTGACTCGTTAGTTTTTTCTTGATTTATCAGTATGACAGATAGTTACATTCGATTTGGTGACCTGAAATTAGTTAGAACTGAGGTAACCTAAAAGATAACCGAATGGCTTAGTTTTAGATGGACTGGAAACGATGTTCGAGCGGTTTGAAACTAACGGCGCGCGAACACTGCTATGCTCTGAAACCCTTTATTTACGGGGCTTTCCGGGGATTTTTGAAATAAAACTGGGATACCTTTAAATGCAAAAAAGCCCTCGATAGAGAGCTTTTCGCGGTCCGGACGGGACTCGAACCCGCGACCTCCGCCGTGACAGGGCGGCATTCTAACCAGCTGAACTACCGGACCAACCTCCAAAAGCTTTCGCTTTTGGGATTGCAAATGTACTAATTTATATGAATCTCCAAAAAAATATTTGCCTATTCACCTGTAATCTGCCTTGCGTGATTTGCAGCATTTACCTCGGTAATTACATTTTTTATGATACCCTCAAAACCTATAACAAATGTGGTTCTTAATAGACCATCATAAATGCGGCCGAATAATTGCTTTTGTCCCCAAACATCATAAGCTTTAATTATGCTTTTGTTTGTATCGGCAATTAATGGATAAGGCAAACTGTATTTGCTTGCAAAACGTTCGTGCGAATCAACACCGTCCGGACTAACACCAATCACCTGATAATTATTATCGTTAAGGTATTGAAATTCATCACGGAGGTTGCATGCCTCAATGGTACAGGTTTCAGTATCGTCTTCCGGGTAGAAAAATAAGACAATGTTTTTCCCGGGAAAATCCAATGAAGTAATACGGTTACCGTTTTGGTCAACCCCTTCAAAAAATGGAGCAGGGTCGCCTGCTTTTAAATGCGTGACATGTTTTTTAAATGTTTCAGCACTTGCAGATGAAGTATTTTCAACAGCAGGTTTTGCCGTTGCAACTTTTGCCGCAGGCTTTTTAGGCGCTGTCTTTTTTGCTTTTTTAGGAGCTGATTTTTTCTTCGCGACTTTTTTTACTACCTTTTTCTTCACCACTTTTTTCTTAGCTTTTTTGGGAGAAGCTTTTTTCTTAACAACTTTCTTCTTAGTGGTCTTTTTCTTCCCTTTAGTCTTTTTTGTCCCTTTAGTCTTTTTAGTCCCTTTTTTCTTTGCGGCCTTTGCTTTTTTAGGCGCAGCTTTTTTCTTTTTTACTTTCTTAGCCATCGTTTTATTTTTTAAGTTTTAATTTTTTTTGTTCGTTCCATAGTACTTACACGATTTTTTTAATTCACATTCCGGACATTTCGGACTTCTGGCGAGGCAAGTATATCTACCATGCAATATTAACCAATGATGTGCTTTAGGTACCAATTCACTTGGGATAAATTTAATAAGTTGTTTCTCTGTTTGCAAGGGATTTTTAGCATTCGTTGTTAGCCCCAATCGTGCCGATACCCTGAAAACATGCGTATCTACAGCCATGGCTGGCTTATTATAAACAACTGAGGCTATCACATTAGCGGTTTTTCTTCCAACCCCCGGCATTTTAACAAGTTCATCAATCTCCCCGGGTACAAGCCCCTTAAAATCATGAATCAACATTTTAGCCATGCCTACCAAATGTTTTGCTTTGTTATTTGGGTAAGAAATGCTTTTTATATAACTGAAAACCGTATCACTATTAGATGCGGCAAGTACTTCCGGAGTGGGAAATTGCTCAAATAGTGCAGGAGTAACCATATTTACCCGCTTATCTGTACACTGTGCCGAAAGAATAACCGCCACCAATAACTGATAAGGGTTTTCATAA
>CAZRNW010000165.1:0-326 GCA_964601535.1 uncultured Flavobacteriaceae bacterium | reverse complement strand
GTACATGGGTCTTAAAATAATTTAAAATGTGTATATATCGTTCCTGTTTGGTCATTATAATAAGAGGTCAAATTAAACTTAATGTAAAAATATACCTAATTTTAGACGGTAAATATGAAAATAAATACGGTTTATATTTTTATCCTTGTTTTTGCTCTTGTTTCTTGTGGCGATCCCCCTAAGGATGAACACAAGGAAATAAAAATAAATAAAGAGGCGCTTAAAAAACAATTTATGGAAGCCAATAAATTGCTGGCTGTAAAAGAGGCCGACGATATGGATGCCTATGCCCGTCAACATAAAATGAAATTTATCAATACCGATTT
>CAZRNW010000164.1:0-7698 GCA_964601535.1 uncultured Flavobacteriaceae bacterium | reverse complement strand
CCGAGGTTTACCCAATGCAAACATTACTGCTTACACCTGTGAGCTCTTACCTCACATTTTCACTATCACCGAGGTTTTAACACCTTGGCTACATTGTTTCTGTGGCACTCTCTGTCAAAATTTCCTTTTGGGAAATATGCCCGCATTTTCATACGGCGGATTACCCTATGTTGCCCGGACTTTCCTCTCAGATTTTAACATCTGAGCGATAGAACAACCTGCATTTAAATTTACGGAATTTTTGGCAATTGGTTGCAGAAATTAACTGAATACAGTCAAGGAATGAGTCTACAAAATGTTTACCTGAGTGGCTCCGAAACCATAGAGTTTATAGGAGGCATCCTGGAAAGTCACGCCCGGCGTGGCTTTCAGGGCATTGCGGATTTCCATCTTAAGGCGCCCGTTTCCTACACCATGAATAAAAACCAATTTTTTCAGGCCTCCGGTAATGGCGGCATCGAGCTCTTTTTCGAACCGTTCTAACTGTATCGAAAGCATTTCGTGACTGGATAAACCTTTTATATCTTCAACTAATTCTTCACTATGTAAATCCACTTCTTTTTCTAGACTTTTAAGCTGTTCTTTATGAGATTTCGAAATTTTTTTGAAAGAATTTCCTTCCTTTAATTTTTTTAGCTTCAATAAATCCTCCTCTGACAAATCCTGTTCAATGTTTTGCGAGACAATGAACTCATCTTTTATTAAAAACGCATAAACCGGACGCTTAAACTCTTCGTGTTTTATTAAGGAGCTGTTATTAAAATTAGCCGGATTCACAAAAACAGTTTCTGAAATGGGAATTTGTGAACGGTAATGCACATTTTTGAATAATAAGGCTTCAAGTTTATGGTAAGGATACTCTTTAAGAAATGCTGCCTTCACTGTTTTTAAACTGATTTTCTGATACGCACCAATTTCGCCATGTTTCAGGGTTTGGAAGTACATGTCATCTTTAATAGAGTAAGAAAAAATAAGATTATAAGATGAAGAATTGAATAAATAAATATTGTAATCGCTCACCAGCATTGGTAATTCGTGATCGGGTTCAATCACAAAATAAACAGCATCTGTTACACCGCTTTCAGGTTCTAGATCCAGATTTTCAGCTTCCGAATTAATGATGAGTTCGGTGTGAATAGGAACTAATTGTTTTACCGCATAAGGAATTTCAAAACCATCGGGCATTTCCACATACGCCGTGTTTTTATCACCAAAACGGGTAATTACTCCTTCTCCTTTTTCGTTCAAAAACCTGACCTTATCCCCTATTCTCAATTTCATAATCCAATTTGGCAATAACCTTTTTCGTAAGTAGAATGAAAAGGTACAGAAAATTTATCACACAGCGATTTCAATTTTCTGATTGCGGAATAACTATTTGAACCGTCGGCCACTACCATTTTTATATCCCGACAAAAATAACTTTCATTTATCTCACTATTATTTGTTACGAGCAGATAACCCGGTTTCAAAAAACCAATCAATGGACTTTGATTTTCAGAACTTAATTTAAGAAAAGATGTATTCCCGGATTTCACATAATCATAATTCAGGCTATATATATCAGGATAGTTCAGAAAAGTGTGATTTGGTTTTACGTGATAATTATAATTGCTTGTACTTAAATTAGAATCGGAAAATAAATTAGTTCCATTCTTTAAATCCAAAGCAGACTGCTTATTGATATGGTAAATACCCAAATGTGAAGCAGATTTTTTATCCACCACTTCTACTAAAGAAATAAATTGCCATACAATTATTAAAACTGCGGTACCGGAAAGGTAAACATAGGTTCTTTTCTTTATAAAAGCCGTTATAGTAATAATGACCAGCGAAAATAAAACCAAATCCTTCCAGCCGAAATCGATGTAATCAACATATCCGTACGACGACGAATCCGTTAAATGAATACAAGAAAAAATGACTGAAGTGAAGAAGTTAATAAAAGGAGCTACAAAACTTAATTTGATTAATAGCAGAAATCCAAAAAACATTAAAGCGCCGCAAAGTGGAATTACAATCAGGTTTGAAAAAATAAACCATAGCGGGAACTGATGAAATAAATAAAGTGTAATGGGCAAAGTTGTAATCTGCGCCGATAATGAAACACTAATTAACTTCCAGATTTTATTAATGATGGCATGTTCTGAATTTACCAATGAAGTAAATCCCGGTTCGAAAAATAAAATACCTGCAACGGCCGAATAACTTAATAAAAAGCCGGTATCATAAATCAAAAGCGGATTAAACAACAAAATCACAAATGCAGAAACGGCTAAAATATTTATGGCGTGGTCGTTCGAGTAAGAATAATAAAATCTGCCTAGCGCAATAAAATTTAACATGATGACCGCTCTTAGCACAGGAGGAGAAAATCCGGTTATTAAAGCGAAAAACCAAAGCACAAAAACAATCACCAGCAATTGAAGCAATTTATATTTCTTATGCCTGTCGATTAATCCCAATAAAAAAACAATCACGCCATATAAAATTCCGGTATGCAAACCCGATACCGATAAAACATGCAGAGTTCCAGAATGCGCAAAGGCATTGATGGTTTCCGGATTTATTTCGTCATCATAACCCGTTAAAAGGGCTGTACACAATTGCGCAGCTTCTTTGTTTAAATCTGCCGTTTCAAATGTGTTTTTAATTTTCTGCTTGATGCGTAACCCAAAATTCATCAGGGAAAAATCCGTTTCCTGATTTAATAACTCCATATTATCCGCCTCAACAAAACTCTGATAAAAAATATTTTTCCGCTCTAAAAAGGTTTCATAATCAAATTCATGCGGATTTAAAGGCGGTTTGGGATTAATAAAAGCACTCTCCAGCTTTAAAATATTTCCTGGTTGCAAATCAGAAATGTTCAACTGTTTCTTCACATATACCAAAACTTCACCACACAATTGTTCTTTGTTTCCTAAAGTCTTTACCTCCATCAAAACTTTGTAAAATCTATCTTTATTAACAGGCAAATCTTTTATTTCCCCAACCCAGATTTGTTGTTCTGAATTCACATATTTTCCGAAATAATCTACATTGTTTTTAATATTATGCAAATAGCAACAATAAAATCCTGCCAAAGCTAAAAACACATCGGATGCAGCCAAGTATAGCCATCTTGAATTTTGCGTGGTTGATTTCCTGTTTCTGAAATAAAGTAAGGTCAGAACAAAAAGAGAAACCAACAATGGATAAATTACATTTGTATTGAACTGAAAGGCCGAATAAATTAATATTCCCGCAACAAAAGGAATTAATATTCTGACGAACGGATTATTTTTAAAACCTAACAAGGCGTTAAAAATAATAAAAAATATAAACGTCCCCCGTTTTAGCCGGAGGACGTTTAAAATTTAGTCTTCTTTTATTTCAGATTTATCAAAAGTCCTGATAACTTCTTTATCCGCTTTTTCCGAACCGGGCAATTGCTTATCGATCCCCTCCATTTGAGGTACTTCACCCTTTTTGAAACCCTGGTTTCCTCCCTGATTCATTCCCGAACCGGCTTGATCACTCCTGTAATAAGGATTGTATGGGTCGCTATATGGGTTCGGTTGACCATAACCGCCATTATTATAATAAGGGTCCTGAAAATATTGCAAACTGTACCATGCCAAATATCCTGCGCGCTCGGCGTGATTATAAGCTGCCGGATAATTTCCCCACCAGTATTGTTCGCGTGCATAATTATAATGACGAATTGCTTTAGCCAATAAGGGCGAGTAAATATCATTCCATGTATTAAACGCAACCGCTTGGTTAATTAAATTACCTGCTGAACGGATGGAATAACGGGCTGCTTTTTTTGCACTGTAACCATTGTAATAATTCTGGTTATAACAATAGGCGTTACCGTAATAAGGACTGCCGAAACCGATTGTAACACCAACATTCGGACCGCAATTATTATATCCTCCGCCCCAAGCCCAGCCGTGCCCCCAATGGTCGCCCGACTGATTATTGTTTTGTGGTGCAGGATTATTTTTGGGCCCATTTCTTGGTTCAAGCGGAACAGGATCCTGGTTACGCGGTTTTACTTTTACCTGCGCAGTTACATTAATACTTAATGCTATTAATAAAGCTGCAATTGTTGTCGTTGTTTTCATAGTTTTGCTTGTAGTGAAGCGAGCTCTGCTCTGCTTTGTTGTTTTGTACATGGTATATTTCAATTCCTGTGCCACAAAAGGTCTGAAATGGTTTAGAAATAAAGGCACTTAATAAGTGGTTGTTTTGGGAGCTTAGGTGGGGCAGTTTAAGATTCCTTAACAGTTCGACAAGCTCAAGCAAGCAATTCAAACCGACGTATATTGAAAAAATAGATAAATCTTTTAACAAATTATTCAAAAGCGATAAAATATCCCTTCATACTTTTATATTTGATAAAATTCGTTTCTTATGTTTAAAAGGCCCTTTCTTTCTATATCAATTCTTTTCGTTTTATCTGTATCAGGAATAAAAGCACAAAAACTTTCCCAGTTTTCGGGTGATACCATTAAATTCATAAAAGAGCTGAACGATTTTTTTTATGATAACTCCGCCAATAAAAAAGATGCAGAAGCCTATGTACTTGAATTTTCGAAACAATGGAAAACGCCATTATTGGCCGGCACTTATAAGCAGGTGATGATTGAAACCAGTAATCAGTTCCTCCAAAAAAGATTAAAGCCTTATCCCTATTTCGTGACTTATTTTAATGCAATGCTCAATTTCATTAAGTCCGGCCAGCCTGAGGAAAACCGTTTGAACTGGGAAAAATGTATGGAAAAAATGCTCAAGGGAAAAAGCATCCGCGGTTTCGCTGAATTTCTGGAGATGAGCGAGAACATGTTTGCCGGAAATATTTTCTTCAAATCCCCTTCTTACACTTACAGAAGTTTAGAACAGAATTATAAATTCGAATACGATTCGTTGCCAAAATTAGTGTTTACCGATTTTACCTTAGTCGGACAAAACCCGCGTGGCGATTCGATGACCATTGAAAACACCAAAGGTATTTATTATCCTACCTGGGGAAAATTTGTAGGCAAAGGCGGAAAAGTGGAATGGATACGTGCAGGCCTGGGTGATGATGTGTACGCAGATTTGAAACGTTATTCCATTGATTGTAAAACCGGAAATTACACTTCAGACTCCGCTATTTTTTACGGAAAACAATATTTTGATAAACCACAACTAGGCCGTTTAAATGACCGCATTATTACAGAAAACAGTGAACCTACTTATCCGCGTTTTGATTCGTACAGTAAACGCTTATTAGTTAAAAATATTTATCCGGATGTGGATTACGACGGAGGCTTCGGTATGCGCGGTCCGAAATTTGTCGGCTCGGGTAATGCTACAAATCCTGCGAAAATAATTTTCAGAAGGGATGGGAAAAGATTCATGGAAATTGCAGCACGGGCTTTTGCTATGAGTAAAGACCGGGTGGTTGCCAATCCCGGCTCTGTAAAATTATTCATGGAAAAAGATTCCATTTATCACCCCGGCTTAAGTTTCACTTATCAGGTCGATAAAAAAACTGTGACAATTATCCGCGGAGATGACGGATTACAGAAAACGCCTTACTCCAACTCCTTCCATAAATTCGATATGTATTTCGAACAATTGGTTTGGAAAATTGATGAACCTTTACTCACCATGGGTTTCCTTCCCAATAACTTTCAGGGCGAAGCTTATTTTGAGTCGACTGATTTTTATAATGCCGACCGTGCAGCCGCCATCAGGGGAAATGAAAGTGTGAGCCTTACACAAAAATTAAACGAATACTATTTAGCAAATGGAAAAGCACCATTTACCGCTGTAGATTTTGCCAAATACATAAAATATTTAGCAGTTGATCTGAGGCCCATTCTTTTCAAAATGGCAATACTTGGTGTCATTTATTATGATCCGGAGAGTGATATGATAACCGTAAGGCAGCGCATGCTCGATTACATGGCCAATGCCAAACACAACCGCGATTACGATATCTTAACATTACACTCTGTTATTCCGGGAAAAGAAAATGCCACACTTAATCTTTTGAATTGGGATTTAACTATTCATGGCGTTAAAAATGTGCTCTTAAGCGATACGCAAAAAGTATTCATGTTCCCTACCGAAAAAGATATCGTGCTCAAGAAAAACCGTAACATGGAATTTTCAGGAGTTGTTGCTTCGGGTAAATTTGAATTTCACGGGAAAGATTTTGTTTTCGATTACGATATGTTCAAAGTAAAAATGAAAACGATTGATTCGATTAAAATTTATGTTGAAGCTTATGAACCTGATGTGAACGGAAACATTCCTTTCAAAAAAGTACAAACCGTAATTGAAAATGCAAATGGAGAGCTCCGCATTGATGCGCCGAAAAATAAATCCGGCTGGGGCAAAGCGCCTACCTATCCGGCTTTCCAGAGCTTCAAAGAAAGTTATTCGTTTTACGATAAGCGTACAATCTTCAAAGGCGTTTATAACCGCGATAAATTTTATTTCAAACTCGACCCTTTTACCATTGATAGCTTGGACAACTTTACGAAACAAGGTTTGGAATTTAACGGTGAGTTTGCTTCCGCAGGAATTTTCCCTGTTTTTAGGGAAAAGCTAACCTTACAAAAAGATTATTCACTCGGATTCATCCGTCAAACACCTCCGGGCGGTTATCCTATTTACGGCGGCATTGGTACCTTCGACCAGGAAATACGATTAAGTAATAAAGGTTTACGCGGCGGCGGCGATTTTGCTTTCAGTGCAAGTAAGTCTAAAGTTCCTGATTTAATTTTCTTCCCGGATTCGGCCAATGGAGTTGCTACAACTTTTGATATAAAAGAACAGGACGTACCTGATGAGTTTCCGGTTGCACATGGCGATACTGTTTATCTGCATTTTAAACCGTATAAAGAAATATTGCAGGCCCGCAATCTTAAAAGACCATTTACAGCTTATAAAGAAGATGCTAAATTTGGTGGCCGGTTTGACTTAACTAAAACTGCTTTAACCGGAAACGGAAAAGTTGATTTCGGGAAAGCCGATTTAAAATCAGGAAAAATATTATTCATTAAACGGAAATTTTTCTCCGATACCTCCGACTTCCACTTAAAAGCCTTCGATGAGGAAGGATTTACCTTTTCAACAGTGAACGTTAATTCGAAAATTGATTTTGACAAACGCGTTGGTGAATTTATTTCCAATGGTGCGGGTTCATACGTCCGCTTCGATAAGAACCAATACATCGCTTATATGGACCGCTTTAAATGGTTTATGGACAGCGAAGACATTGAATTAGGCGATGATCAGAAAAAACTGGATGCAAATACCGAGAACGCACTCGATTTAGAAGGTCCCGAATTTATTAGTATTCATCCCAAACAGGATTCACTCCGGTTCTTTGCCCCTGCTGCGAAATATAATTTGCGCAAATTTATTATCCATTGTTTAAACGTTCCATTCATCAACGTAGCCGATGCGCGTTTGTATCCTGACAGCGGAAAAGTGACCATTTATAAAAATGCAGTGATGGACACATTAAAAAACGCTTCCATCATGGCCAACACCGTTACCAAATATCACAATATCCGCAATGTAAAAGCAAATATTTTCAGCCGCAGGGATTATTTAGGCACCGGTGATTATTTATATGTGGATGAGAATGAAAAGAAATTCATGATTCACTTTAATGTGATTCGTCCGGATACCGCAGGCAACACCACTTCA
>CAZRNW010000163.1:515-7730 GCA_964601535.1 uncultured Flavobacteriaceae bacterium | reverse complement strand
TTTGGTAACCGATCATCCTGAGTCGAGAATTGAATTAATTACCGGACAGGTGAATCCTTTAGTGGAAGTAAGTTTCTATAAAGAGAAAGGCAAAAACATTAAGGATGAAAAAATTAATCTTGTGGAGTATGCGCCGCCGACTAACATGAAAGCGAAAGGCAAAAAATTATCGACTTATAAAGTGAAGGATATTACTTTACTGGAGCCAAAAGAGATTAAAGATGCCAAAAAGTTTTTAGGCAAGGATGATGACAGCGGTTTATCGCCGATGGAATTGCACCGCAGGGCTATGGAGAAAATGAAATCAAAAGATTTGTTGGGAGGAGAAGGGCAGATTAGTTTTGAATTCTAGTTGAGAGTTCGGAGTTGAGTGTTGAGAGTAGGAAGATTTTAATATGGGTCGCGGATTTGTAATCCGCGACTTTTTTTATTAATTTTATTAGAAAGAATTTAAAATTATTAGATATGAGGAAAGTATGTTATTTGATAACTGTTTTGCTAATAGCCGGATTTATCTCCTGTAAAAAGGACAGGAAATGTTCGTGTAAAGTGAATGAGAAATTATCAAGCGGCACAAGTAATTACGATGTCACTTATACCATGCATAATGTAAGCAAGAGCACCGCAAAAACGAATTGCGTAGATTATGAAATAAGGGATGAATCCACAAGCGAAACCATTACTTATGATTGCACAATAAAAAATTAAAATGAAATTTTATAGCTTCATCGTCATCTTAGCTGTTATGTTTTTTGCTTCCTGCAAGAAGGATTACCATTGCAGGTGTGAGGTAAGATATACCATAGAAAGTCAGATTAACAATCCAAACTACGGAACTAAAAAAACGTACGATATAACTTATAAGGGAGTTACGAAACGCACAGCAAAAAAGAATTGCCTGACTGTTGCTGCTGATTATTCAGATTCGCAAGGGTACGTAATTCAAAATTGTACTTTGCTTAAGTGATTTACTTCACCACAATCCGCCCTAGCAATTTATTCACATCAATTTTTACTTTACTGAGGTGGAGTATATCACGTAAAATAGATTCGTGTTCTTCGTGAGGGGCGCTTTTTAATAATTCCTGTTTTTCTTTCAGCATTTGGCTTAAGCGTTTTTCTTTGAGACTGAAAAGGGTGTGATTAACGGATTTTTTGAGATTGTAAATTTCTTTCTCTACAATTACGCCAAAGGATAGCCATTTATGACTTAACTCCGAAGTGGAAGAGGCCATTTCAATCGCAAAGGTGGAGATGGCAGGATTTAAGTGGTTTTTGAAATAATTAAACTCCGGCAAAGAACCTTCCTGCAGCTGATGTGAATATTCATCCAGTATCATCTGATGAATCGGGTTCAGGAAATTAACTTCATCGCGCATCAGCTCAAACAAAACATATTCGGCAATGGTTAAATCAAAATCATGGTGTTCTTTTTCTTCATTCTCAGCTTCAACACTGATGATAACATTTCCGTAATGTAAAATCAGACGCAGTAATTCTTTCTCCTCGCTTTCAGAAATGATAAGCGTTTCCTGTTTTTCTTCTTCAACGAATTCAGTTGTTGTCGTATCTGCATTCTGAACTTCTTGTCTTTGTTCGTTTTTAAAACCTTTGTTCCTTCTTAATTTATTGACTTCCTGCTGCAGAATATTCTCTGCCATTTCCATAATGGAGGAACACTCTTTCACATAAACCGAACGGATAATTGCATCAGGGATTAAAGAAATACTTTGTACAATATCTTTTATAACAGTCGCTTTACGAATCGGGTCGTTTTTTGTCTCGTTAAATAATGCACGGGTTTTGTAAGCTAAAAAATCCTGTCTGTTATTCGCAATGTAATCCTGGAATTGTTCCGCAGTCACTTTTTTACTGAACGAATCCGGGTCGTCGTTATCCGGGAACATCAGCACTTTTACATTCATGCCTTCTTCCAACAACAAATCTATAGCGCGTACGCTTGCTTTTTCGCCGGCGCTGTCGCCATCATAGAGTACCGTAATGTTATTTGTGAAACGGTGAATGGCTTTAATTTGGTCTACAGTTAAAGATGTTCCTGATGAAGCTACGACGTTTTCAATCCCCGATTGGTGCATCGAAATAACATCCGTATAACCTTCCACCAGAAACACATTATCTTTTTCCTGAATAGCTTTTTTAGCAAACCATAAACCGTATAAAACTTTACTCTTATCGTAAATATCGGTTTGCGGCGAGTTAATGTATTTCGCCAATTTTTTATCGCTGCCTAAAATCCTTCCCCCAAAACCAATTACTCTCCCGCCAATATCATGAATCGGAAACATCACACGCGAAGTGTAACGGTCGAAAATATCATTTTCAGTTATCGGCGTTCCTTCAACATGCTTGTTACTTAAAATACTTAAACCTGTTTTTACTAAATATTCGGGCTTGTAAGAATTTTTTACGGCTTCCCTGCTTAAAGCATGTTTATCATCGGAGCTATAACCTAATTGAAATTTCTGAATAATATCCGGACGGAAACCGCGCTCAACAAAATAACCCAAACCAATCGAGCGGCCCATGTCGGAGTTGTTCATGTTCTCGGTAAAGTAACGCTGGGCATATTGCATTACAATGTAAAGACTTTCCTTTTCCGTTTGTGCAGCTTTTTCTTCTGCGCTTATTTCGCGTTCAACAATTTCAATGCCGTATTTTTTAGCCAGCCATTTTAATGCTTCAGGATAATTGAGCTGCTGGCTCTCCATTATAAAACTAACGGAGGTTCCTGCTTTACCGCAGCCAAAACATTTGTAAATACCTTTAGCAGGAGAAACTGTAAACGAAGGTGTTTTTTCGCCGTGAAAAGGACAAAGCCCTAAAAAATTGGCACCGCGTTTTTTTAGTGTAATAAAATCGCCTACAACTTCCTCAATGCGTGCGGCATCAATAATTTTATCTATGGTATCTTTTGGTATCAAGGGGACAATAAAATTAGGACAATATTTGAGATAATCGCCCTAAAAAACACCCCTTGTTTATAACGTAAATGCCTATTTAACAGACAGCTTTATAGTCGCCGGTTTATTATTGGCAATTATGGTAAGGAAATAGATGCCCTTACTGTAATTTTTGAGATTAAGCGGAAGATAAATTTTATCGGATTTTGTAGTGCCATAATCGTTAACCAAACGTCCGTTCGGATCCATCAATTTAAAATTAAGAACGGTTTCCGAATTAAATTTTTGTTCGAGCAAATATTCGTTTTCATCCAGAGTCTTAATTACTAAATTAGAGGCATTCGCAAAAGTTTGAATACCGATGGCTTGTTCGTTACGCACCAAAATATTTTTAGTGATGGTATCGTTACACCCGGTACTGCTTGTTGTGATTAATTTTGCAGCATAAGTTCCGATAGCAGTATAATTATAAGTTGGTGAATTAGCTATTGATGTACCGATGCCATCACCAAAATCCCAATAATCATTAGTGGAATTTGAAGATGTATTTATAAAATTCACTAAGCCATTCCAATTTAAATCAGTTGAATCTTCACTTGTAAAAGAAGCAACCGGAACGATGATTGGATTTAAAACGAATGTTGAAGAATTATTATCACAGTTTCCAACGGTGCTTACTTCTACATAATAAGTATTGCCGCTTAAATTTTTCAGAGTATCGGAAGTTAGTTTTGATAAACTTGTTTTAATAATATTCCCGCCGTTATCTCTCCATGTATAATTCCATGGTCCGCTGCTTACTCCGATAGCAGTGATCTCACCAGAATTTGGTTGCGCACAGCTTGGCTGATTGGTTGTACTGTTAATATTAAGCGGATTGGAAGTAATGTTTAAATCAAAGCGCGCTACACTTGTTGTATCTGCTAAAGTGAAAACATAATCTGAAGTTTTTAAATCAGTTGTTATGGAAGTAAATTTATCGTAAAGATTTACGCAGGCACCCGAAGGAAATGAACTGATATTTTTAGCGCTAATTGTGTATGTGCCACTGTAACCTGTTAATGTTTTCAAAGGCATGCTGAAATTTCCGTTTACCGGACTAATACCGTTCACCTGGAATTTTTTTATTTTTTCCAAGGCGATAGTCGGCGCTTTGGGATCTTGTCCTGCCATTTTGTAAGCATCGTAATCTACGTCAAAATTATCGGTAGCTCCATTCTGATAATACAAAACAGTTTCATCTTCAAAACCCGAAGCATTACTTAAAGTAAAACGTACCAGAGGAAGATTAGCTGCAGGAGCTACAGGATTCTGCATTTTTAAATAAGTTGGATTAGTTAAAGTTTTATTGGTTTCCTGGGCAGTCAAATTTGTTACGGCAGTTGCGTGTACATAAAATCCCTGACTCATTGGAATATCATCACCAACTCCGCCTGCGCCAACGGCAGGGCTGCTTACATTGTTGATGTAAGTTGCAAAAGCTCCGGTCCCTCCGTTTAGATCTGCATTGTAAACATAAACGGCATTATCAACACTTGCATTTCCGTTTCTTAAAGCTGTCCAACTAATCGGACAAGGATAAGGGTTATGAATTAAATTCCAGCCGTCATCTGCAACAGAACCATTATTGGTATAAACTAAAGGAATGGTGTTTGCAAATTTCCGAACGCTTCCGGTAACATCTAAAGTTATATCGGTTGTGGTTACTGAACCTGTTCCCAAATACACCCAATAACCTTTATTTGGAATAATAGGATCGTTAATTGTACTCATTGGTATATAAGAAGCAGGATCATCGTGTAAACCGGGCAAAGATTCACTGTAAGTATAAATAGAAATAAACCCGCTGGCACTTCCGTCGGGACAAGTATTACAGCTGATAAAAATATCATCGTCCCAATCGTTAAGCGTTAAGGCGCTTGATAATGGAGTTCCGAACAAAGCCCAGCCTGTAACACTTCCCGGAGCAAAACGCTGAACAGTTACATTTCCGCTGATGTTTCCGCTGCCTGTTATTGGTCCGATACGCGCAGTGTTAGTTGCCGTTGAAACCATGGTAAATACCTGCGAGTTCATGCTAAAAGTTCCACCGTTTAAGCTTAGTGTATTGATTAGATTCTCAGCATTCAGCAATGAAACGCCGCCTGCAGAATTATTAATGGTTAGATTATAAAAATTTGTGATAGTAGTTCCGCCGATAGTTTGTGCCGAAGAACCGTTAAACAAAATAGTTCCGCTGCGAGTCGTGATTGCGCCATTGTTAGTGAAATTTTTCGCAATGCTTAATTGAAAATTACTTGTACTCACGTCAACCGTTGCACCGGTGTTAATCACAACATTTGAATTCGAAGTAACTGCACTTGAAAAAGTTTTTGTTCCTGAGCCGGTAAAGGTAATGTTATTAAAAGTTTCGCCTCCGGTTTTAAAAATAGATTGGGCAATGGTAGAAGAAAAAGTTGTTGTGGCGGTACCGGGAGTAAATGTTCCGCCATTGTTCGTCCAGTTTCCTCCGAGTGTAATATTTAAATTATTTGAATTTAATGTGCCGCTCGAAATTAAAACATTTCTAAAAATACTCAAAGGATTTGTAACTAAAGAAGCGGTTGCGTTGGCACTTCCCAAAGTTAAATTACCAATTAAATTAGCAGAATTAATTTTCATGATTTGGCCTGCAGGTGTAACTGCTGTTCCGATTTGAAGAGTTCCGCCGGTTACAGTTCCTGCGGTCCCACCTGTATTTGTAAAACCTAAATCCTGTGCGCCTGTTCCGCCTTCCCTTAAAATATTTAATATTCCTCCGCTCATGTTAAACGAAGAGCCTGCAATAACCATATTAAATGGAGCATTTGTTGTATTAGTTGAACCATTTACCGGAACATTGATGATTCCTCCGCTTAAACTAAAGGTGCTTACACCTCCCGTAGTGTTATACTTTCCAGCAATATTTAAAACACCTCCTGAAACATTCAGGGTTCCTGCATTCGAAATTAAATCTTCGTCATTTGCATTTCCAACATTAAGTGTTCCGTTTGCAACAGTGATGTTTCCATTACAGGTTACGTTTGCACTTGCACTAAGAGCTGCTGTTGCCGAATTAAGAAATAATCTTCCTGTCGTAGGAATAGTTGCTGCGACACTGTAACAAGAAGCGCTTATAGCAATTGGCGTTGATAATTTAAAAGTACCGTTTAAAATATTTAAGAAACCATTCCCGGCTCTAAAATTAGAGGCTGTTATTTCAACCGTATTCGTAACACTTGTTCCCAGATTTACGTTTATTTTATTAAAACGGGTTAAAGTGCCGGTACCACTTACAGTTTGATTTCCGTTTCTGTTAAAAGTTGTATTGCAAAAACTATTGGCATCAACTGCAAAATCAAGTTTACCGTTATTAATAATATTTCCTCCTACTACTAAAGAATGCGAAGTGTTTGAAGCCAATCGGATGTCGAAAGAAGCATTAGCATTAATGGTGATATTATTCGTAACCGTGAGTGTTCTTGCTGTATTTCCTCTGAACTGCAAAGTAGCTGCGGTTCCTGCACCCACTGTTAATGAATTGCAGGCTGCATTGGCATTCCTGATTCTGATATTACGCCCGTTTGGAATAAGAACATTATCTGTAACGGTTGGAACTCCTGTTGGACTCCATCGAGTTGGGCTATCCCAATTACCATTTGAAATAGCGGTTTTTGTTGTTTGTGAGAAAATTGAGGCACAGAAAAAAACTAATGCCGTAAATACCAGAATCCTGATTTCTTTTTTCATGAAAAATTACTGTTTACCAAGGGTAATAAAAGCAATAGTATGAAGTTAATGATTATTTAAAGAGGTTACGTGTTAAATTAGTAACAGTGGTCTTATATTAGATAAGTGAGGGTATAAATCCGATAAGAATCTAACTAAAATCCATAAATCAATTTAGTTTTTTGCCAATAAAAAAAGCCGGAATTTTTGTTCCGGCCCCACATAAAAACTTTGTTATAAATTAACCCTCAGGCTGAGAATGTGTATCTGTAGTTTCCTTTTTGCCTTTGGCTTCAGCTACTACAATCGTTCTTTCCTGATGATTGGTTCCGTTTAACCCATTAATCGCCGCGTTCCCTTCTGCATCATTAGGCATTTCAACAAAACCATAACCTTTACTACGACGTGTTTCTTTATCTTTAATGATACGAACGTTGGAAACCTCTCCGTACTGCTGGAACAATTCTTTTAAAGACTGTTCTCTTACCTTAAAACTGATGTTGCTTACAAAAATATTCATTGATTCTATTTGTTAATATCTTTAGTA
>CAZRNW010000163.1:0-505 GCA_964601535.1 uncultured Flavobacteriaceae bacterium | reverse complement strand
CAATCTGCAAATTTTTGTGATTGGTCGCCTAAAAAGCCCTATTAAAAGATTTTAGCTTCCATGCTAATCTCAACATTAGCGTCTTTAGGAAGCCTTTGGGCCTGAATAGTAGCCCTTGCCGGGAAGTCCTTTTTGAAGTAGGAACTATACACCTCGTTTACATGTACGAAATTGTTAATGTCGTTCAAAAATATGGTACTTTTTACCACATTATTGAAATCGAGACCTGCCTCTTTAAGAATAGCCCCGATATAATCCATTACAATTTTAGTTTCCTCTTTAATATTGGTTTTTATGAGTTGTTTCGATTGTAAATCCATGGCAATGGTACCGGAGATATAAACCGCATCACCAACTATAACTGCTTGATTATAAGGACCTATTGGTGAAGGAGCATTAGTTGTATTCACTATTTTTTTCATAATAAACCGTATTAATTGAGAGACAAATATAATAAAAAAGCCTCCCTAAAACAGAGAGGCTTCAGATTTTTTAGATGGCTTTT
>CAZRNW010000162.1:1607-7735 GCA_964601535.1 uncultured Flavobacteriaceae bacterium | reverse complement strand
ATTACTTTACTGGATGATTCCTGAGGAACATCAATAGTTAAATTTTCAATTGGCTCGTGCTTTACACCATCAATTTGCTTAATGATTACCTGTGGTTGTCCAACTTGTAATTCATAACCTTCACGGCGCATGGTTTCAATTAAAACCGATAAGTGTAAAATACCGCGGCCAAACACCAAATAAGAATCAGGCGAACCTGTTTCTTCGATACGCATGGCTAAGTTTTTCTCTAACTCTTTATATAAACGGTCACGTAAATGCCGTGAGGTAACATATTTCCCATCCTTACCGAAAAACGGTGAATTGTTAATGGTAAACAACATGCTCATCGTTGGTTCATCAATATGCATTGTTGGCATACCTTCCGGATTTTCAAAATCAGCAACTGTATCGCCAATTTCAAAACCTTCAATTCCGGTAAAAGCACAAATATCTCCGGCAACAACTTCAGTCACTTTTATTTTTCCTAAACCATCAAATACAAACAATTCTTTTATACGTTGCTTTTGAATAGTGCCATTACGTTTTACAACACTAACAGGCATGTTTTCTTTTATCGTTCCGCGGAACACACGGCCAATGGCAATACGACCGATAAACGATGAATAATCTAAAGAAGTAATTTGAATCTGTAAAGTTCCTTCGCGTTTTGGGGCTTCAGGAATTTTATCAATGATTACATCCAATAAATGGGTTATGTCTTCCGTTGGTGTTTTCCAATCAGGGCCCATCCAGCCTTGTTTAGAAGAACCGTAAACTGTCGGGAAATCTAATTGATCTTCTGTTGCATCAAGGTTAAAAAACAAATCAAAAACTGCATCATGCACTTCATCAGGGCGGCAATTTGGTTTATCAACTTTATTAATCACTAAAATTGCTTTTTTACCTGCGCTGATTGCTTTTTGCGTAACAAAACGTGTTTGAGGCATAGGACCTTCAAAAGCATCCACTAATAAAATAACACCGTCGGCCATGTTCATCACACGCTCAACTTCTCCGCCAAAATCGGCGTGGCCCGGGGTATCAATAATGTTAATTTTGGTTCCTTTATAGTTAACTGAAACGTTCTTTGCGAGAATGGTAATACCCCGTTCACGTTCAAGATCATTATTATCGAGAATCAATTCACCTGTTTCCTGATTTTCACGGAATAATTTACAGGTATGTAAAATTTTATCAACCAAAGTTGTTTTACCGTGGTCAACGTGAGCAATAATTGCAATGTTTTTAATAGATGACATGTACTTAATTTACGGGCGCAAAGATAGTAGTTTTATTGGAATTGCTTACTTTTGATAGGAATTGGAAAACGTATCAAATAGCAAAAACACCCTTAATCCTGCTAAATGGGTTGAATTGTACGCTGATTACCTCTATAATTTCGCTTATTATAGGGTAAATAATGGCGAATTAGCAGAAGATTTGGTTCAAGATACTTTTCTTTCAGCCCTTAAGGCGAAGGACACTTATAAAGGCGATGCCGCCGAAAAGACCTGGCTGGTGAGTATTATCAAAAACAAGATTATTGATCATTACAAGAAGGCCTCAACAAAAAATGAATCGCCTTTGAAATTACAGACCTATGATGCTCCTTCATTGGATTATTTTTTTAATAAAGAAAAGAATGGTCACTGGCAAAAAGAAACATCTCCTAAAGAATGGGGCGAAGTTGACAGCAGCTACGATTCGAAAGAATTTTACAAAATACTTGAATCCTGTTTAAAGGAGCTTCCGGAAAAATGGAAAGGCGTTTTTACCATGAGTTTATTAGATGATTCAGATTCAAAACTGGTTTGTAAGGAATTTAATTTAAGCTCGTCTAACTTTTGGGTAATCATACACCGGGCAAAATTACAGGTAAGAGCCTGTTTAGAGAAAAACTGGTTAAAATTATAATGGAACATTTGCACGAACATAAACACAAATGGTACACTTTCGGGTGCAAGGATGCTACTTACCTTATTGAGAAAAGAAATTTCTCTGAATTAAACGTTTCTGAAAAACTTCTATTGTCTTTCCATAAATTAATCTGCAAGTTTTGCCGTCGCTTCGAAAAACAGACAGAAAAAATAAACATGTTGTTTAAAAGCGCTTCGGAATCAGGTAAAGCAGCTCTTTCTGAGCAGAGGAAACAATCTCTTAATCAACTGATTACAGAGGCAACCAAAAAATAACATTTTTTTTGTAAGGTTTGTATATTGCAATCGTATATTTATGTAAACCTTAAAACACAAAACAAATGGAAAAAAAATCAACCTTAGTTACCTGCTCTATGATTGCAGGTGCTTTAATGAGTGTTACTGCTGCAAAAGCTAACAGTTTACTTGAGTATAATGCTCTTGGAACTGCAGGTGAAGTTCGCACAGCATTAGTTAAAACCATCGAAGCTTCTTGCGGCGAGAAAAAAGATGCAAAAGCAGCTGATGGAAAAGCTACCGACACAAAAGCAAAAGATGCTAAATGCGGCGAGAAAAAAGCGAAAGACGGCAAATGCGGAGAAGGCAAATGCGGTGAGAAAAAAGACGCAAAAAAATCTGACACAAAAGCTAAAGACGGCAAATGTGGCGAAGGTAAATGCGGCGAGAAAAAAGCTGACAAACCAAAATAATTTTTTGAAAATTAAAAGCCCCGAGGTTATTAGCCCCGGGGTTTTTTATCTTTTATCATGTTAAAAAAGTACACGGGCATAGGATTCAGAAAAGATTTTGCTGAAGAACTCATCAATACAAAAGTTCTTCATCCTTCTTTTATTGAACTCGCACCCGAAAACTGGATTGGCATGGGTGGTTACTGGAAAAAAGTTTTAGATAAAGCCGCCGAAAAATTTCCTATTACCTGCCATGGTTTATCACTTTCTATTGGCAGTCCGGATGAAGTGGATGTTGAATTTGTGAAACAAGTGAAAAAATTTTTAAAGCAATACAATGTGAAAGTTTACTCCGAACATTTGAGCTACTCGAAATGTGATAATGCACATTTATACGATTTATTACCAATACCATTCCGGCAAGATGCTGTAAAACATATTGTGCAGCGCATTAAACAAGTGCAGGACATTCTTGAAATGCCTCTTGTTTTAGAAAATGTTTCTTATTATACCCCTGTTGCAGCTGAAATGACTGAAGTAGAATTTATTTCTGCCATCGTTAATGAATCAGGCTGCAACATGTTGCTGGATGTAAATAATGTTTATGTCAATTCGTTCAACCACCAATACGATTCCAAAGAATTTATTAAAAAATTACCGCTCGATAAAGTCGCTTACATTCACATGGCGGGGCACGAGCAGGTTTCAGATACTTTGATAATTGATACGCACGGACAAGCTGTAATTGATCCGGTTTTTGATTTATTTGATTATACAGTTGGTTTGGTAAAACCTGTTCCTGTTTTATTAGAACGTGATTTTAATATTCCTGAATTAGAAGAATTACAGGGAGAAATTACCAGAATGGATAATATTATTGCCAAAAAATGGCAGACTGAAAATGCAATTGCTTAACGAAACATACGAACAACAAGCTAAACTGGCGCAATATTGCAGGGATGCAAAAGTGCCTGATTTAATTGGCGTGAAATATGAAAATTTACCGCATTACCGCCGCCTGGTTTTTAATATTGCATCAGATATTTTAGAAACCGCATACCCTATTACTTATAGTTTTCTGGAGAAAAGCGTTTGGGAAAAATTAGTGTTCGATTATTTTGTAGAACACAAATGCCAAACTACACAGGTATGGCGCATGCCTCTTGAATTTTATGACTATTGTGTGAAGAAAGATTTACAATCACAACTCAATTTACCTTTTTTAAACGACCTTTTGTATTTTGAATGGTTAGAATTGGAAGTTCATACCATGGAAGATATTACTTATCCTGAATTTACTTCAAAAGGAGATTTGTTCAATACTAAAATTGCAATCAACCCAGAGTTTAAAATAATAAAACTGACTTATCCTGTTCATACAACCGCTCCGACTGAATTAATGGGTAAGGAAGGAACTTATTTCTTATTAATTTACCGTGAAAAAGAAAGCGGGAATGTTCAGTTCATGGACCTCTCGATACTTTACGCCTACATCATCGAGCAAATTTCTTATGGCGAATTATTGAAAGATGTTTTAGTGGAAGCCAATAATTTATTTCAGTTAAACAATATTTCCCTTTTGAAAGAACACGCACAAAAGTTCATTGCAGACCTTGAACAACGGAAATTTATTTTAGGATTCAAATCTTAAACGACCCTCTTTTAAAAACCGAATGTCATTCTGACGATTCAGAATCTTTCGGAAACAAATGATGCCATGAAACAACTTTATTTTAAATTCACCGCAATCGCAAACAAAGGTCAAGACCTTGCCCTTTTATTTTTCAGATTAATTCTCGCTTACGGTTTTTGGGAACCAGCCAAAACAAAATGGGCCGATATTAATTCAGTAGCCGAATGGTTTGGAAGCATTGGTGTTTTTGCCCCGAAATTAAATGCTTACCTAGCTGCTTCCACCGAAATGGCGGGTGTATTTTTATTGGCGCTTGGTTTAGGCACAAGATTAATTTCTATTCCGCTTATTGTGACAATGCTTGTCGCGATTAAAACCGTTCATTGGGAAAATGGTTTTCCTGCAGGTGATAACGGTTACGAAATTCCGCTCTACTTCATGCTAATGCTCATCTGCACTTTAACCTTTGGTGCGGGGAAATTAAGTGTGGATCATTTGATAAAGAAATTCAACAATAAATAGTTTTTCTTATCTCTTTCGCTAATTTTGTTTTATGCAATTAGCCTTCCGTGAATACGGCTCCGGTCAGCCTCTAATTATTTTGCACGGTTTATTCGGACAAAGTGATAACTGGAATACTTTGGCCAAACGTTTTGCAGAAAATGGTTTCCGTGTTTTTACGGTCGACCAACGCAATCACGGTCTTTCTCCGCATAGTGAAATCTGGGACTACAAAACGATGGCTGAAGATTTGAAAAAATTTATCTCACATCACAGTTTAGAAAAACCAATTGTACTCGGCCACAGCATGGGGGGAAAAACTGCCATGTTCTTTGAATTGCATTTTCCCGGCATCGCACAAAAATTAATTGTGGCGGATATGGCACCGCGCGCTTATGAAGCGCATCACGATTCGGTTTTAAAAGCTTTGAACGCTGTAGATTTTTCGAAAATAAAAACACGAAAGGAAGCAGAAGCTGTTTTACATAATTTCATTCCAGATTTTGGAACGAAACAATTTCTCTTAAAAAACATTTACTGGAAAGATGAAGCCAATACACAATTAGACTGGCGTTTTAATTTGAAAGTGATTGATAAAAATTATGCGAATATTGGCGCTGAAGTTCCAAATTTATCAAGTAACATTCCTTCTCTTTTCGTAAAAGGAGAGAAATCAAATTATGTAGTTGAAAGAGATTTAGCTGATATTGAAAAACGTTTTCCCAATTTTAAATTAGCTACAATTCCAGATTCCGGACACTGGATTCACGCCGAAAAGCCAAACGAGTTTTTTGAAGAGGTGATGAAGTTTATAAAAGCTTAATAAAAATAAAACCCCTGAAATTTTCAGAGGTTTTAGTGGAGCCAATGGGGGAAACTGAGAACTTTGACCCTGAAGATTTAGATAAAATATTTGAATTTATGGGCATGATAGAGGCTTACGCTGAGTTTTAATTATTACGTGGATGAAGGTACAAAAAAAGGCGGATTCCCGCCTTTTGCAACTATTATTTATTACTCTTTAATCCACCCGATGAAGTTTCTTAGCCTCGTCAAACCCAACCCATTTGCCTTTACTATCCAAGCCCCTGTTAGCTAATTCCCTACGAACCAAGTAAACGAGGTCAAAACCCCCTTGTAACGCCTCAGTAAGCACTTTTGTATTGGTAAGGCTAAATACAAAACCCGGATTCTCATCATCCTTCCTTTTGGCATAAATTTCAGGGTAGAATTTCGCTCTTGATTTTTCTACGGACTTCCCTGTTTTCTTATCCCATTCTTCTATAGCCTTTCTCATAATGGTTAAAAACTTAGAAAGGTTATCATGGATCGCATTAACGATTTCTGGAAAATTGGAACTTCTTTCTTGTGCTATATCTAAGATCTCAATATAGTCGCTATCTGTTA
>CAZRNW010000162.1:0-1597 GCA_964601535.1 uncultured Flavobacteriaceae bacterium | reverse complement strand
ATTCCAAATCCCACTCACGCTCAATTACACCTTTCAATAAACGTACTCCGTGATTAAAAACAATAGTCGGCTTTTTTATTTGTTCAACAGTTTTTGTAGAAGATTTTTGTTTCATTGCTTTCAATTTTTCTTCTCCTGTTTTAGTTAACTGACCACCCATCTTTTTCCAAACATCAGGTGGTATCTCCTCACGAATGACCGTATCGCAATTCATGGCATGATTCATCGCTGATTTAAAATCGCCCTTATCAAAATACTTTTTGATGGTTTTTAAATTCTGCCAGTCAGCTTTGTTCAACCATTCAGGCTCTGTCCAATCATTTTTCTTTTTGGTATTTTTCATTGCTTTATTTTTAGTTCCGTCTAACAACGGTACATTACTCCGTAAAGTCAAGTTATGTATTAAAGAATCTTTTTTAGTTCCACTAACGCCCTCGTTATCCTTCCAGTCGTAATATAAATCTTTGTCTTTACCGGCTACTTTTCTGAGTTCAGACTCCAAGCCGGATAGTCTCAGATCATAATACGAAAAACCATTTTCATTCTCTTCAACTTCTTCTTCATCATCGTTAGACATAAAATAAACAGCTTCAATTTTTACTTTCACTTCTTCCTTTTTAATTTGAGCCTCCACAAGTTTTTGTGCCCATCGTTCTGCTTCAGATTTATTGGCTCTAATTGCCTCTTGGACGGATCCACCTCTTTCAACAAGAAAATCAAATTCTTCTAGAGGAGCGCTAAAGGTTGGTTTAATAACAATCGTGTTTTCATTTTTTGAAACACCTTCTATGGCCGGGTTTTCCCAATCATAAACAAAAAGTGAATCCTCACCGGCTATTTTTTTAAGATCACTTTTGCTGCCTTTTAAAGTAACGTCAAAATATGCGACACCTGTACTTAGTTTTGGTCTGTCCATTTGATTGAATTTTACTTTTGTAGCAGCAATAGTTAATTTTTCATGTGAAATAAAATCGGCAATAATCTTTCTTACTGCTTTATCGGCTTCTTCAGATTTGTGATCTAATAAATCAACAATCCCTTCCTGTGGGTTCTTTGCAGGAATTAATTCTATTGCTAATTCTTCTAAAGGAATACTGAACTCCGTTTCAATTTCTATAATTGACTCACGCATGGGCTTTTTTTTTACTCTTCCGATTCCTGACAAATCATCTTCTCCCGAAATACCATCATCAAAAATCCGCATCTCGCCACCCTGATTAAAACGACCGTTTTGAATAGCGATTCCTTTTTCCGGTACTTCTATAACCACATCCACATCGTGCTGAAATTCATTTGTTCCTCTGAATTTTCCTTCCTTTGTACTTTGAAATACGTAGATAAAACTTACACCCGGATTATCCGTTTTTAGCTTGGTAAGCTCTTGTGGCGATAAGCCCAGTTTATTTACACTATCCAGGAACACAAATTGGTACTCGGATAGGCTTTTTGGCAGGTTATCAGAAACAAAAAGGTTTTCGGTAGCAACGTCCTTATCCTTCAATTTCTTCTGTAAAGTAGCATCCAGTTTTTCCTCCTTGGCCACATAGAGGACTTTGCCATGATTTCTTGCCAAATAACCCGCAAAATCTACGCACAG
>CAZRNW010000161.1:0-7767 GCA_964601535.1 uncultured Flavobacteriaceae bacterium | reverse complement strand
AGTTTAAAAACCTTGCCTATTTTCGTAGCACCTATTTCGGAGCAAGTGCTACTTCCGGCAAATTAAAAGTGTGTGCGCTTTCTTCCTGTGGTGCGGTGAGTGATACTTTGTCGCTTAATATTACAATTTATCCGAGTCCGAATATTACGGCCAACTTAGTGGATGATACATTAAATTGTTTCAAACCAAAAGTTCCTTTGTTGGGTAATTCAACCACGCCGGGAGTAGGATATGCCTGGAGCGGACCTTTAGGATATACAAGCGCGCAACAAAATGATTCTACAGGTTATTATAATGCGGGCGTTTATACTTTAACAGTTACAACACAGGCAACAGCATTTAACAGTACCGCTTCGGTTTTAGTCCGCATCGATACAATCAAACCAAACGTTACACTTCCTCCAGGACCATATTTAGTTGGCTGCGGTACAAATAGTTTAATTACATTAAATGGAACAAGTACAACAACACCGACAAGTTTATGGTGGAAAAATACTTCACTTACAACTTACACAGCCAATCCTGCTTCAGTGAGTTTAGGTATTTATTTTCTCGAAGTGCGGAATACATATAATGGCTGTAAAAATATTTCTTCAACTATTACAGTTAGTAGTTCTGCGGCACCGCCAACTGTAACATTAACAAGTCACACGTTTATTAATTCATTATTAGCGGTGGACAGTGTTTCTTGTTTTAATCCAAGCGTAACATTAAGCGCAGCATTTTCTCCTACTAATTGTACTTTGGTATGGAAAGAAAACACAACAAATACTCTTTCACCTAATCCGGTTACTGTTTATGGTCAGAGTTATCAAATGGCTATTGTAACCCGACTTGATAATAGTTGTGTTGATTCGTCAATGGTAGTAAGAGTAAAACAAAATTTAAATCCGCCCAATATTTTAATTCTTACACCAAACGCCAACATCAATTGCAGCAGTTCAACAGCGACTTTGAATGCAGCTTATTCACCAACACCAAATATGGCGGTGTGGACTGGCCCTTCGAGTTTTTCTTCTTCCAATCCCGCGGTAACTTCTGTGCAGGGAATGTATTATTTTACTGTGACTCGCAGCGATAACGGTTGCAGTAAAAAAGATTCGGTGAATGTCGGTTACAGTAACACTTTAGTTGTTGATGCAGGAAACGACACAACTGTTTGTAAAAGTTCATCTGCAAATTTAAGTGCTGGTGCTCTCGGAACACTAAGCAGTATAACTTATTCCTGGAGCACGGGCGCAACCGGACAAAACATTTCCGTTAATCCTGTTATTACTACTTCATATGTTGTTACAGCTAACGGACCATCAGGTTGCACAGGAAAAGATACAGTGCTTGTAAATATCCCTGCAGATATGCAAGACTCCATTGTTACCGCTAAATCATGTACAGGAAATAGCGGTAGCATAAGTATTTTTGTGAAAGGCGGGATTGCGCCCTATAAATATTCGGTGAATGGGAGTCCTTTTACAACGCAAAGCACTTATACCAATTTAGCTTTTGCAACATATTCGGTGAGTATAAAAGATTCCATTGGCTGTATTTTAAATACAAGCGCAACTATAAATCAAAGCAGCAGTTCGATTGCTCCGGTATTTATTGCTTCCACACAAAACTTTAAAGGCGATACAGTTGTGTTTATTGATCTTACCATTCCCAAAGCAGATTCAATAAATTGGGTTTTACCTTCAATTGCTTCAATAATTGGCGGCGATATGTTTAGTCCTGTTGTTGTTTTTGCCGATACAGGAAGTTTTCCTGTGACCGAACAGGCTTTTTATGGGAACTGTATGACTTCCTCTACAAAAATTATTAAAATCATGCCATGGGATTCTGCTTATGCAACTTTATCAAATAACAATGGCATCAAAACATTAAATCTTTATCCGAATCCAAACAACGGACAATTTACTTTGCAAATAGAATTCTATAAAAAACAAAATGCAAGTGTTCAGATTTGGGATTCACAACCGCAAAAACATTTCCAGCAAAATTTTATGAATACGGATGTGATTAACTTACCTGTTAATGTCAGCAATCTTCAAAACGGAACCTATGTTTTGAGGGTGATTGGGGAGTATGCTTCGAAGTATTTTTATTTTGTGATTAGTCAGTAAAAAAGCATTACGTCATGACGCAATCCCGAACTCGTAATAATTCTTTTGCAGAGTAGGGTAGCTGACTTCTTTACAAATTCCTTCGGCGAGGTCCTTTATCAAGGGTAACCCCAGAGTTTCGGCTTTTACTTTTTCTTTGAAATCAAAACCTTCTTTATCATTTCCCATTTTTAAAGTTACAGCTCCTTTACCTGAAATTAATTCTATGTTCAGGTTTTGCTGAGGGTTTTTCAGGAAACCATGTTTGAAATAATTTAAAAACACTTCTGTTACTACTAAGCCCAGATGCAAAGCAGTTTTTGGTTCCAGAATAAAATCAAGTTTTGGAAGTTCAGCTTTTATTTTTGAAGCGCATTCCGCGTGTGCTGCTTTAAATTCATTCATCAGTTCGCTCACGTATTCACCCATGTTAACACCGCTGTAATTTTTCGATTGATACAATAAGTCCTGCACTTTTAACATGGAGAAAACACGCTGTTCGTACTCTTCGAAAATTGTTTTGGGGTCGACTGTTTTGCCCTGGTTTTTACTCAGGCGCATCAGGCTTATTAAAATCGAGAAATTATTTTTAACGCGGTGATTAATTTCTTTTATCAGCAAATCTTTTTCTTTAAGGGCATCTTCGAGTTTAGATTGTAAAGCTCTTCTGTGACGTGCTTCGAGATTGGAAGCAAAGATGAGAGAACAACTGAAAGCAAAAGTCTGTTCTTTCTCCGTAAAAACCCGTTCTTTCTTTCCGCATTGTTCAAAGCACATCACGCCCACTAATTCTCCGCCGATGCGTAAAGGAATGTCCATTAATGAAATAATATCATTTGCTTTCGAATAATCTTCACTTAACTCTGAAGTTTTAGGATCGGTGTAAATATTAGCAGCGAGTAAAATCTTATTTTCCTGAAGTGCTTTGAAATAAGCCGGATAATTTTTCGCCAGCAACATGCTTTCCTTTTTAAAAGCATGACTTCTTAAATCATATTCTCCCATCGAGATGATGGCACTTTTATCATTATTAAATAACCAGGCGCTGATGCGTTCAATGTGCATGGCAGCTACAATGCGTTTCGATACTTCTATCATCAGGCTATCGATATCCTCGCGGTGAAGCACGTGAATTTTCGATACACTGTCAATCTCTTCCAGTAAGTTGGTTATAGGACCTGTCGTCATGCGCAGGGATTTTGATAAATAAATGTAGCATAAAAACCGGTGCAAACAAATAATTCCTGCATTAAATCAGGTAATTTGCTTTGTGTTTTAAGCGTTTTTTATCTTTTTATTGAATTTTTGCCATTTGAGTCTTAATCGGGACGGAAAAATAAACTTAGGCTGCATCAGCAAAGCATAACCTATCATCGAAAATAATTGATAAAGGCGGTATGCGATTGGCTGTGTTTTGTTCAGGAATTTTAAGAAACAGGATTAGATACCAACATTCATATGGGGAGTAGGAAAATTCAGAAGCCACATCATTAACATTCCCGCAATTCCTCCTAACAAACACAGCGCGAAGAAAATTTTAATTGAAAGTGGAGAGGTTACATCTTTTGAACCGCCAAACCCATTAAACTTGATTAATCCCGGATGCTTTGAAAGGAAGTCTGCACCGCCTTTGAAATAAATCCAAATAATGGTTAGTATGAAAATAAGAATTAAATAAAAATGAAAAAAGAGTACAAAAGGATTCATAGAGCGCGGATGAAAATAATCAAAAATACCATTTGTGCTTCCGCATAAATCCCCTATCACAACGATAATCCATGGACTGATATGTAAAAATACAGAGCCCTTCAATAATTTGTCATAACCCGGTTTAAGGTCCGGATTTTTCTCTGCATATTCGTTTGTTCCTGACTTTTGTATAAAATAGTTAACGACTGTAACTATAATAAAAACTATTGGTATAAGTTTGAAAATATTCATTTAGTGAAAATTAAAGGTGCACGTTTTTTGAGTGGATTCTCATAAATTATTTATTTTTCAATAGAAGTAAGCTAAAGAAGTAAACACGTCCCACCAATCAGCTTTACCTTCCTTTTTGCCAAGTCTAACAATGATTAAGTTTTTGGATGGATTTACATAAATAAATTGGCCAAGAATTCCCTCAGCCATAAAGTCTCCTTTATCAGAAGGTATCCACCATTGATACTGGTAGAACCAAACACTTCCATTCGTCTTTTCCGCTTTGGTTGATTCACGCACCCAATTTTTAGAAATGATTTGTTTTCCGTTCCAGTTACCTTTATTTAAATAAAGCCTTCCTATTTTTGCAAAGTCTATTGCTCTTGCATTGATACAACAAAACGTTTTTTCAATTCCATTTTTCTTCCTATCGATACTCCAGCTGGCATCGTATTCCATACCAATTGGTTTCCATATTTTTTCCTGCAAATATTGTGTTACCGTTTTCCCTTTCAATGAACGTTCCAGTACCAATCCGAGCAATTGTGTATTACCGCTTATATATTCAAATTTTTTACCGGGTTCGGATTTTAACTTCATCCTGCTCATTGATTTTCTTAATTTCTTACCATAATAAAACGATGCGGCATGACCGAAAGGATTAATGTAGCTTTCATTGAATTTTATTCCTGAAGTCATTTGTAACAAATGTTTAATAGTAACCTTTTCAAAACCGTTCTTTTTTAATTCAGGAATATAATTTGTTATTGGCTCCTGAACTGAATGAATTAAACTGTCTTCAATGGCACATCCAATTAGAATTGATGTAATAGATTTTGCCATAGAAAAAGAGGGGACGATATTAGTTTTGTCATATCCTTTAAAGTAATTTTCATACTGAATAGTGTCGTTTCTTATAATCAAAAAAGCAACAGTTTTATTAGATTCAAGAAATTCATCGAAATTTACATTTCCCTTGCCATCCGTCCTTAAAAGTCTGGGGGATTTCCCTTTGTCTGTTGTATGAAAATTAAATTTTATTGAATCATTATGCAGAGGCCGGGAGGGAAATTTTTTATAATCCTTAATATCAGCAAAATTATAAAACACAAAACGTCCAACCTGACAAGCGCTGAATACAAATGCCAGTGATATTATAAGAAAAAAGAAAATCCCGTGTTTTTTCATGGTTCTCTAATTTACTCAAAATATTTATCTAAAAGATTCTGGTTTTTACATGGATTACAAACTTGCGGGTCCCTGGTAAATTAACCCTAAGAGGGATTGGTAATAAATTCTAATCATCCCAATCGTGGTAACTGCCACCTTTCGATGACTTCATATCTTTTGTTGCAACAGGAAGTTTGCCATAGGTACCTATGCAATTAAAATTAGTTTTATCAATCCGTCTGTATCGGTAATCCAACCCAATAAAATAATTCACCCATAAAGTGGTTTGAAAACCTAAATGTGCTTTATGTTCAGCTTTATTAATTTCTAAAACCGGACCAACAGATAAGCCTGTAACACCAATGCCCGTTTGTACTTCGCCGTAAAACCTTACCCGTTTTTTACCGAACTCAATACCTCCATCAAAACTATAAGGTACATTTTTTATATTCCAGTAAGCTAATTCAACCGCCCAGGAAAAATGTCTTTTTTCTCCACCGAAATTATAGTGCAGCATTGGTCCTATCATCCATACCTCCTGACCAAAAGTTTTGAAACTAAAACTTATTATAATTATTACTAGTAAAATTATTCGCTTCATTTGTTTAACGGTTTCGGGACTGGTGCAGTTTTTGCTTTCCGCTTCCAGAAACCCTTTAATAAAGATAATGATTTTATTTTGAAACTCTTTCTTGGGGCTAGCGTTTTAAGTTCCGCCGTCGGCATGCAATTTGTCCGCGCGATGCAAGTCTGTCCTGAGCTTGTAGAAGGATGAAGGCGCAAAGGAAAAATTGTCGCCACGACCTGGGTTAACTGTCTGCAAAGGCCCACCCAGCTTAAGTCTTGCTATGTGTCCGCCGTTACTGTTTTTAATTTTTTATTCATGTGCTTTAATTGAATTGCATACATGATGAAGAAAGCAATGTCAAAAGGTAGAGGCCAACACATTTCAAGTCCAACCTGTGTAGCACCAGCAGTTCCTAAATCGTTTGTTGTTATTGCGTATATGAACTCAAAGTATAAAAAGCTTTCAGCAATTAAGTAGATAAAGAAACCAATTTTCTGAAGTCTCCACATTAGAATAACGCCAGTTAGTGAACCCAATCCTATAATAAGTTCTTTTAGAGACTGAAGTGGACCGTAGAATGATGAAAAATACATGAAGCTATTGTGGCTTAATTGATCAGCGTCATTGGAATTGTATATTAATGAAAAAACAAGCATAAAAATACTTGAAACTATAGTAATACCGCAGCCTATGAAACTTAAAATACAAAGTACCTTAAGAAACATTGGTCTTGTCTGAACGGTGTCTGTTGTCATATTATAAGTTTTAAATTGTCATTGAGAGGCATTTTGTCTGAACAAATGTATGTCGGCCTTTGTTGCAGCTAACGGTTTCGGGGTTGGCGCAGTTTTTACTTTGCACGTCCCGAAACTCTTTAATAAAGATAATGATTTTATTATTGATGTCAATTCTTAAGGTTGGCGTTTAAATCTACCGCACACATTTTAATCGTGAGGGTCAGACAGCAAGTCCGCAGGAATATTGTCCTTTGTCACTTTCGAATTAATACGGGTATACTTAAGCCAGGTAGTTATACCATTTTTAGTATGAATAGTAAGAATATTTTCGTTATGAAAGTAAACAAAACAATTATTCTTTTTAAGAACATAAGGACCAAGTTTTTTTATAACCTTATTTGTGTCAATTCCAACGAATGCTAATTCAGGGAGGTCAATGTCGTTATAACGTAATACCGTTTGTACGAGAACTTCATCAGGATTTGTATACTTGTTTTGGTATTTTCCAGGAGGTTGGAAAGTTACTATTTCGATTCCGTCTTCCATATGAAGGTCATTTGAAGGAACAGAACCAAAGTATCCATTCCCATATCTGAATAACATAAAGCGCCAATAAACACCCTTTCCCGGCTTTAAAAAATAAGTTTCTCTCGCCATACTGCTATTCGAATCCTTTTTTTTCTTTTTATATGCATACAAATCGAAGGGCTTATTCAAGAGTTTTTTTGTGTCGGCAGTAAGACTGTCATTTGGATTTCCCTGTCCGAATGAAATGGTGAATAGAAACAAAAAAGCGAGAAAGAGTATGATGTTTTTTATTTTCATGTCTGTCTCGTGGTTGGCTTAGGTACACAGTTTAATCCTTGCTTGTTATTTTCCAACCTAATCTGTCGGCTAACACTACTTTTGGTCCGTTAACAGGATAGTAGTATACAGCGTCAAGAATTATATATGAATTAGGAGTAAGATCTTTTACGTATTTTCTAATACTTGCGTCGCTCGACATTTTATTTGATTCAATTTGAGGGAATATAAATTTTCCATCGGAGCGGAATACTTGAACGCAGATTTTACCAACCTTTAATTTTTTACCATTACAAAACAATTCAACTTCTTTTTGAATCAACATGTATGCCATGCTTAAAGAAATACTGTCCATGAGCTTTGTAAGTAAAAAATGATTAGTTGTGTCAAACCCCTTATGCTCATTTCCATCAGCGTCGAAAGATGAAACACGTCTAATATATTGTGGTGTCGAAATGTTGATAGTAAATGA
>CAZRNW010000160.1:0-7837 GCA_964601535.1 uncultured Flavobacteriaceae bacterium | reverse complement strand
GAGAGGGCCTTGGTGCGTCTAGGGACCGATTCGAACAGTTTATCACATGCATTTACTAGTATGACATGTGCATACGGGTCCTTTACCCGCCCCGCGCATAAAATGGAAGGCTACTCCTACCTCCCTGAATACTGAGTCTATCGCTGTATTATGCGCCAAATTTTTAAAAATTTGGAAAATCCTCCCTGCCGCCAATGTTAGCATACGATCCAACCCTAAAAAGGATCATGACGGTTCTCAGGCGATTATAAATTAATTTAGGAAGAATAACTAAAAGGGGAGTAAAAATTTGAAGGGTTTGAACCTTCTCATCGAATTTTGGTAAAAAACAGACTTTAACCGAAGTATCCTCTTTTACACTATCCTAAAATACTTTTATATAAAATTAGGGAGAATAAGCAATAACGGGGTATTTTTTAGTTACATTTCGAGTGTAAGAAGAAGTATCCGTTATTATACTACCCTAATAAATACTTACCATTTACTAATTTCTTGTTCCATAACATTTTTCTTCTCAAGTAAATTGATATAATCAATTACTTTATCAGACCAGCCATTAAGTTGCGTAACATTTCCTACTGTAGATGGAAACTGTGAGGTTCCATATGGCGCTAGATTAAAACTATAAAGACGAGCATTAGGATTTACTTCCTTGGTATACTTTGCCCACGCTCTTTTTAAAGTAGGACCCTGAAAATTTAACCAAGGATTAGAGCTCCAACACTGCATATCTGAAAATAAAATAATTCGATCTACTTTTTTATTATCTAGAGCACTAAATATTTCATAAGCGTTTGTTGAGTGCCCTACATTAGTATTAGTAATCTTAGTAACATTTGTCATCATGCGATCATCAGGATTTACATGAATTTGTTTTGCTACATCACCAAATCCTATTGCCACCGATTCTGCTGACTTTTTAATGGCTATAGCACTTAGAACAGCGCCTACCTCTTGCATTGTAACCTTACTGTTTCGAGAAACAGCCGAAGTCATAGAGCCTGATAGGTCTGTAGCCACAGCAGTTACACCATCAAGAGTCACATTAGAAATAGAATACTCAAACGCATTTGCTATAGCCCTTTGTGCTTTTTGATCAGTAACCTCTCGATATGCTGAGAAAAACCGATATGGTAATTGCTTTGATCGCTTTACAGCCGCCTCGTCCTCTAGTATTGCTAGTACTGGTGCTAAATCTACTCCCTTTTCAATAAAGTTACGTAGGTTTCTAAGTAAGGCCATATAGCCCATTTTAGGAATAATTAGTTCCCAATTTTCCTTTGTTGCTCTAAATTTAGAAATAAACATTTCCCAAGTAAGCGTAGAATCTTTAATGGCTTCGCGTACTTCTGGTGTTACTTCTTTATTTGCAAGAATAGCCTTAGTCTTTGCAATTCTTGGCAAAGCCTCTGCATCTACAATATCATTAATAAGATAGTTTGCCATTGCTTGTGATACTGGATAGTCTTTCTTTCTATCCACTAATAATAAGGCATCCCCTAAAGATACTGCCTTTTTATTTGTATCATACTTATTTAATTGATACTCATCGAACTGAGTAAACGCTACAGCCAAACCCTTCTTTAAAGAATTTGGTATTTTCTTTGAGTCTGAGGTCCCAAATCTATCAAAATGATAAGCCAAAACTGCCGGAATTTCATCTGCTCGTTTAACAATCTTAGGAGTATATTCACGAATAAACGGCTTACAAGCCTCTATCTGTGCCGCTTCAACAAGTAACACTTGCGGAGTGGTTCTAAGGTAAATTACGTTTCTAGCGTATGCTGCTAATTGTAAAATAAACTTAGGATCAATAGCCGCTACTTCTTGAATTTCTTTAATAATGTCCTCAGAAATACTTTTTCCCGAAGCATAAAATGTAGACTCATTCCAAAAAGAGCCTAGCACACGGCTAATAAGCCTATCCTTTACAGGAAGAGTATATGCTAAAGCACCTTCATAGTTGGTAGTCTGTTCCTGCTTTAGTCTAGTAGCAATTCTAGTTTTATTAATTGTTGCCATTGTTTATACCTTTACCTTTACTACTTCGAAAAGAGTATAATAATAATTGAAGAATTAAGCGTTATCAGTTTGGTTTTCCATAAAACGAAGTAACTGATAACTATACTATCAATTAGTAGGGTTGCCTACCCTGCATCCTCTACTGCTTCCTTTGCAGGGCGTCCCCTTTTCTTGGGAACACTTTTTGGTACTGCTTTAGGAGGGCTAAGAGGTTTATCCCAACTATTTGCTATTTTAGCTAGGCGAGCCCGCTCAACCTCTTGGGCTACTTTTGATTTTATCATGCCTTGGCTCCCCTTGTCAATTAGATGGAGGGATCAGTCGGATTTGAACCGACGCATAGCTGTTTTGCAGACAACCGTGTTAGCCTAACTTCACCATGATCCCTAAATTTTAAAATACCTTCTATTTGGTGGACCTAGAGAGATTCGAACTCTCAACCTTTTCCGTGCAAAGGAATTGCTCTCCCTATTAGAGCTATAGGCCCCCGCTTCTCTGCGTGCAAAGCAGATGTTCTCCCAATAAACTAGCCGCCCATATTTTAATATTTACAGTTTAGCCTATATGTACACTTACTGTAAATATTGGCGGAGAGCCCGAGATTCGAACTCGGACAGGTTTTTACCCCTCGCCGCTTTTCAAGAGCGGTGCAATCGCCGTTCTGCCAACTCTCCAATGTATTTACTTTCTGTGCCGTATTTCTTTCTTACATTCTTTACAATAGGCCATTAAATTATTCCATCTAGAAGAATCTTTATGGAATCTATCATTAGGTTTAAACTGCTTACAAGAGGAACACCAAGCCAATCCTGCTTCATCTACCTTCCGATATCTTCCAGATTTTCGAGTCGCGGACCTATTACACTGTAAATGGGAAAAAGCAATATTATTAATATCCCAAAATAAGGACGTAGATACATAAAGCCAAGGCTCTTTATGATCTACACTAAAGTCTTCCACGAAAGAAATAATTATTCCACATCTATAACAAGCGTCTTGTCCCAATTTTTGGGCTAAAGAAAAAAGGAGTAGTTTCTTTAGTCTATGATTAGCCGTTTCAAACGGCATTCCCAATTGTGCTTTTAATAAATCCTTATCTGTACTCAAATTTCCTCATACTCATGTAATGGGACACCTAACCGCTTCGCCCAACTCGCACTATTGGCTGTTCCACCTTGCTGAAACTTATTTTTGGTATAAAAGGCTAATAAAATACTTGAATTTCTAACTATCCGCTCATTTCGTATAAAAGTTGCTGATTTACCAAACTTTTTATATTTCGGATAATAAATTTGTATATCTAATCCATACTCTTTTGCAAATCGCTGCGCCATAGAATCTGCTCCTATTGCGCCGCCACTTATAATAATATCCTCATCAGATTTTAGAAATGTTAAAACAGTATCTCGTAGTTGATCGTAATTTTTAAAATCTCTGGAACCTACGACACCTATATTATGCCCTAGTATCATCTATTGTTCCAATTTTTGATGAATAAGTTGGCTGCCTATATAACTTGTATAAAGAGGCGGTATACCCTCTTTTATCTCTTGCCAAGAAAGTGGTTCTTGCCTATGTAGACCCATAAGTTCTGCGGCATGACTACTAGAAAGAGCCGTCCTACCGCCTTTCGGAATCTCGTCCGAGGGTACATGATAAATTCCCCAAGGGCGAGGTTTATTGCTTATTGGATCAATAGGAAAGGCCTTATGATTGCAAATTGTACCAGAAATAGAAACATTAGACATAAATAAACGGTGCCGTTGAATATCTAATCCAAAAGACGAGCCACATACTCGTACAGCATCGGGCATAAAGGATTTGGCACCCTCAACATTTTCAATTACCCAAATTTTGTGGTTCCATTTAGTACGCAATAAGTCTATAACAGGCGTTAAAAAATCCCCATATTTAGATTGCCCTCTTTGAGCATCCCGTAGTCTAGCGGCCCTGCTAAACAATTGGCAGGGAGGACTGGCATGAATAAAATCAAAGTCTTCAGGCATAGAAGAATTTAGCACTTCTAAAGCATCCGCTTTGAAAAAATTATACGGATAATTGGGTTGACTATTAATGTCTACTCCATAAGGGGACATTTCAAGATTAGCGTACCCATCTGAAGCTAAACCTGCACCACAAAATAAATCTAATATTTTCACTAGACTCTCCTAAATGATGGCGGAAACAGAGGGATTCGAACCCATCGAGCCTTTTAAGGGGCTAACGTCTTAGCAGGACGCCGCTTTAAGCCACTCAGCCATGTTTCCATTGTACTGTATAGGGAGGCTGTTGTCAAGCCTTATCCTCCTGCGCGAGTTTTAGACCTTCCTCTAAAGTCATCTGGCCTAGTATGTATAAATGCTGCGATGCATTCGAAGTATACGCTCTACCCTCTATATCTGTAAAAACATAAACTACTGTTGCTATTTTTTGTACTGTTACTTTCTTATTGGCCGCGTTAGCAGGGGCTCGTCTTTTTCTAGGTGGGTTAGATTCTATATTTGGAGCAGATTTACCATCTTCGGGTAAATCTTTGCCTAGCGCATTTATGGTCTTACGCCAAAAATTGTCTTTTTCAGAAGTTGCCATAGATCATCATCCTTTATGCCAATAGTCAGATATGGAAGCGTCAACCTTTACTGGAACCTGCGTTATAACCTTCTCAGCAGATTCTACCATAGATTCTACTATCATATCTCTAATAGTTTCTGCCTGACTATTATGGGCTAGTACGACAATCTCATCATGTACTTGATTTATAATGTGCGCACGATAACCATAAGTATGCAAATCTCTATAAAGATTTACCATTGCAAGTTTTGTTATATCTGCATTACTTCCCTGCACCGGAGTATTAGCACCCTGTCTTTTAATTGAGGCTATTTTTGCTTCTAGTTCCTTTCCTTCTAATCCGTAGGGCTTAGATAAAAGTCTACGCCTTCCCATTATGGTAGTAGCGTAACCTCGCGCAAATGCCTCTTCGCCCGTTTTAAGTAACCACTTAGTTGCAGTAACGTAAGTCCGCTTATATTGCTGCAATAGTGCTCTAGCCTTCTCAAAACTGTAGGAATCCCATCCATTCTTTTCTGCTTCTGCATTTAACATATCTTTTAACTTATTAATACCCATTCCGTAGGTAATGCCAAAATTTAAAGTTTTTGCAACGAAACGCTTTTCTTTATCTACACTATCTAGTGGTATATTAAACATTAATGAAGCAGTTGTCTTATGTAGGTCTGCCCCACTTCTCAAAGCATTGACGAATAGTTCGTCCCCACTTAGTTGCGCCAAAATTCGCAACTCCATTTGAGAGTAGTCCGCAGCAATAATTTTGTAACCCTCTTCCGCCACACATTCCCTAAATTCCTCTGGAATTTGCTGTACGTTAGGTTCCCGACAAGCAAATCTGCCTGTAGCAGCCCCTATCTGCTGAAAATCTGGATGGATACGGTTTGTAAAGGGGTGTATCTTATCTAAAAAGGAAGCCCCATAGGATGAGCCTATTTTTTGTAATTTTCGATAATTTAATAATTCTTTTGCTGCAGGATGATCAATCAGAGCAATAACTTGCTCTTTTGTACTATCAATGTCAATACCCAAAGCAGCAAATCCAGTTTTTAGTTGTTTGGTACTATTTAAATTAATACTATCCCTGACAAACATTCCAATCTGTTCAGGCATATCTGTATTATCAAATATTAATTCGTTCATTCTTATACGACTTTTTTCATGCTCTAATAGATGCGCATCAAATTTAGCCTGCCATTTTGATCTATCTATAGGTACACCAGTTAGACGCATATTGGCTACAACATTGGCTAGTTCAAACTCTACCTCTGCTATCTCTAGTTGCCCTGAAGCTTTAAGCGCTTCTGATTGTGCGCGATAGACAGGAAACAATGCAACAACATCATCTGCAGCATACTGTAGTTGCTTATCAGAGAAGATGTTCATGGGACGCATACCATGAAATGTTTTTCGGATATCTTTATTTAGAATCATATTAGCATATTTTAGAGCTACTGCCTCTAAGGAATGCCCACTATCAAAACTAATGAGTACTTCTGCTAAATAGGTATCAAAAATATTATTAATGTCAGTCTTATAAAAATGCTGAAAAAAGGATGCCTCGAAAGAGGCATTATGGATTAGTTTCAACCACCTTTTACTGGAAAGGAAAGGTAAGACGGGACTTAAATCTACAGAATGGGTATTAACCACATAAGCGGTATCCTCAAACCCAAATTGGGCTAGAAGAATGCGAGAATCAATAGGGTTAAGCCCCGAAGTCTCAATATCTACGGCGACAAGAGTTCTTTTATTAAATTCGGAAACCAAAGGTTCAATGTCTTTGTCGATATAGATGAAATCCAAGGTACTTGTTCCTTTACTAATTGTATAAAATTCTCTCGTGCGCTATCTTGTAAAGCAAACTCTGCTATATCCTTAGTACCAAATTTACTGTAGTCCAATATTATAGTACCAGGAAAGGTTGCTTTTAGTGCTTGCGCTGATTTATGTCCAACATCATCATTATCTGGTACTACTACAACATTCTTAGACTTTAACAGGTTTTGCGAGTGCGTTGTCAAATGGCTACCACCTAGTACAGCAGCAGGAAACCCCCATTGTCGAAGTATTAGCCAATCAAACTGGCCTTCGGCCAAAAAAATAATCGGAGATTGCCGTATCTCATAAAAACCGTGCAAAGGCTTAGGTACTCTAAGGCCTAGATAGCGCATCTTATCATTTAAAACAGTTCTACCTATGATAAAATCACATTCCCCACGATCTAAAAAATTAGGTATGGTTACTCTATGGGAAAGGGCCTCAAAGCCATCTTTCGTTAAAAGGCCTATCTCGGTACCTAGCGCATATTCCTCTGCAAAGGATATGTTCAGTACTCTCCCATCTGTATATCCTAACTTGTACTTCTCAATAGTCGCATCAGTTAAACCACGCTTATATAAATATCCTAAAGCCCCAGGAGTTTGTTTTAGATGCTCATGATATTGCTCTGCTACAGAATAGAGGAATCTCCAAGTTTTAACAGCGTTTTTTAATTTTATAACTTTATTTTTATCGGCTCTTGGAATTCTATAATCTATACCTATATACTCCATCGCCTCAGTAGTAGACATTTTTTTAAAGTCTACTAAGAACTTAACAGCGTCCCCCCACACTTCGCATCCAAAGCAAAAGTAGGTATCGTTAGGATAAATAGTAAAAGATGGGTCACGATCCCCTTTATGAAAGGGACAAATCGCAACCCTTCTTCCACTACCACTATCTAATAATTCTATATTATTTTCTTCAAGAACTTCGATCAGTGTTTTTGCCATACTCTAATTGTCCTGGAACAATGGTAAAAGATTTACCTTCAGGCAAATCTTTCCAGTGCCACCATCCAGAAGAAACTCCCCAAATATTTCCTTTATAAAGATATCTCCAACCGCACCAAGATATTGGACAGCGTATAAGCCCCCCTTCTCTTTTTTCGGGATTGCCATAACAAGTGCCGCCAACATGCCATCTAGCATCGCACTCGCAATAGGGACAAGACCCAATCTCTTTAAATTAATACAATCTCACTAACCTCAGAAGATTTAATACTTGGCTTTAGATGCTCAGGTATTTCACATACACCATCTGGACAATCCATAGAATTTAGTTCTGTAATCTCAGCATCCTTATGTGCTTGCTTTAGAGATAGTAATTTCTTGGCCTCTTCTAAAGGAATAGCCTCTAGAGGCTCTTGGCCTCTACTACCTGCTCTATAAAAGGTAGTACCCTTAAGATGCGGTAGATACTTCAA
>CAZRNW010000159.1:4321-7877 GCA_964601535.1 uncultured Flavobacteriaceae bacterium | reverse complement strand
GTTTTTCGAAATAGAAAGCTTCTTTTTGCACGCCGCCGCTGTCGGTCATAACGATTTTACAATTTTTTTCTAGAGCAATCATTTCCAAAAATGAAGCCGGTTCTGCAATATGGAATTTGGCATTGGATTTAATCGCTTTTAATAATTCGGGTTTCAGATTTGTCTCTAATAATTTCGCAGTGCGCGGATGCAAAGGTAAAATCACATCTAAACCTTCGCTCACCGAAATTTTATTCAAAGCACTGAACAAAGCATTCAAACGCTCCGGTTCATCTGTGTTATTATTACGGTGAATCGTCGCTAAAATGAATTTATTTTTTTCTAATTTATGTTTGGTGATGATGTCCGTTTTTTTATCTGCAACAGAAGAGAAGAATAAACTATTATCATACATCACATCCCCGCAATGGTAAATTTTAGGATTGTCTACATTATACGGCGCTTTGTTATCGGTTTTAAATCCTTCTTTAGTTAAATTATCGTAACCGGTTTTGGTTGGCGAAAATAACAGTGTACTGACATGGTCACACATAATACGGTTCACTTCCTCCGGCATGGCTTTACTTCTCGAACGCAAACCCGCTTCAATATGCACTACAGGCACATGAATTTTACTCGCCGCTACCCCGCCCGCTAAGGTTGAATTGGTATCGCCATATAACACAATCGCATTTGGTTTTTCTTTTACTAAAATTTCTTCAATGCCCGCAATCATGGTGGCCGTTTGTTTACCATGACTCCCGCTTCCCACATTTAAATTATAATCCGGCGCCGGAATTCCCAACTCATCAAAAAACACCTGACTCATATTCTCATCGTAATGCTGACCGGTATGAACAATGATTTCTTTTATCTGCGATGCAAAATGCGTTTTAATGGCCCTGCTCAAAGCAGCAGCTTTTATAATTTGCGGACGCGCTCCGATTATTGTGACAATTTTTATCATTTGAAGATTCAAAGATTTGAAGATTCAAGGATTCAAAATTTAAAGATTCGAGGCCGCACCCCAAAATCCTACATCCTGACTCCTAAAGTATCCCTTCGTCTGCAAAGCTAAGATATTTTTGTTCACCAATAATGATGTGGTCTAATAAATTTATGTCCATTATCCTCGCGCTTTCTTTTATCTTTTTGGTTAATGAAATATCCTGTTCGCTGGGTTTTACCTGACCTGAGGGGTGATTATGGCATAAAATTATTCCGCTGGCAAGCGTTTCAATGGCGGGTTTTAAAATTAAACGGGCATCCACCACTGTTCCGCTCACACCGCCCTTGCTGATGAGTTCCATTTTTATGACTGAATTAGCACGGTTCAATAGCAAGATCCAGAATTCTTCATGCGGTAAATCACTTAGTTTTTTATTCAGCAATTTAAAAGCATCATTCGAGGTGGCGATTCTTGGTTTTTCTACGCTTTCGTATTCTTTGCGCCTTCTTCCTAATTCAAATGCCGATGCAATATTAATAGCCTTGGCCTCGCCTATGCCTTTAAATTTTTTTAGCTCCGCTACCGAAGCTTTTGCCAGTAAATTTAAATCATTTCCATAACTATTCAGAACCCGCTGAGCCAATTGAATCGCGGTTTCTTCCCTGGTACCAAAACCAATTTGTATAGCCAGTAATTCAGCATCCGATAAATTCTGACGCCCAATGCTCAACAGTTTTTCCCTTGGCCTGTCGTCCTCTGCCAAAAATTTAATGGGAATGTGTTTTAATTCTAATGTTTCCATCTTTCTTTTAGTAAAACTCAAAGTTAAGGTCGCTTTTTTCGGATTGCTTGCTACAAATTGTAGCATTTCAAAAAAACTTTCTCACAATCAAGCCAAAAAAGGTACTTTTGTAATACAATGTCTGTCCTCAACGCAGAATCCCTCAGTATTTTCCGGATTAAAGAATTCCGCTACTTTATTTACGCCAGATTTTTTCTTACGGTCGCGATTCAAATGCAGTTCAGTACAATAAGCCTGCAAATTTATTACGAACACACCGATGACCCCTTAATTCAAGGACTAATCGGACTCACTGAAGCCATTCCGTTTGTGGTGACTTGTTTTTTCTCAGGAATTGTTGCGGATACTTATAACAGAAGGAAAATTTTACTGGCCGGCATCTTCGCTTTATTTCTCGGTTGTCTTCTTCTTTATTTTCACAGTGCTTCGTTTTCGCAGTTTCTGAAAAATACGGGCATGACGGTTTTATTCAGCATCGTATTTTTATTCGGGATTCTACGTGCATTTTTAGCGGCTTGCACGCATCCTTTCATGAGTCAGTTGGTGCCACGGACACAATACACCAATTCTACAACCTGGAACAGCACGGCCTGGCATATTGGTGCTATACTTGGTCCGGTTGTTGCGGGAATTATTTACGGTTATCAGGGTAAATTAAATGCGGATACCTGTTATCTGGTGGATTGTATTTTATTTTTAATCTCTATTTATTTTATTTTCAGAATCGGCAACAAACCAAAACCGGTGAAAGAAGAAAAAGAAACTTTATTCCAAAGCATGACGGTTGGTTTGAAATTTGTTTTCAAAAATAAAATGGTGTTGAGTGCACTGACTTTAGATTTGTTCGCTGTTTTGTTTGGGGGTGCAGTTGCAATGATACCAATGTTTAATGATAAAATTTTACATCTCGGTCCGGAAGCTTACGGTTTATTAAGAACTTCGCCAGCGATTGGCGCTGTATTAATGGCTTTGGTTTTAGCAGTGAAACCTCCTGCAAAAAAAGCGGGCTTAGCTTTAATTTGGTCGGTGATTGGTTTTGGACTCTTCACTATTCTGTTTGCATTTTGTACCAATTATTGGCTGGCGCTTTTGATGTTATTAATGACCGGCGCGTTTGATAATGTAAGTGTGGTTGTCCGTCACAGTATTTTACAACTCTCAACCCCTGATAACATGCGCGGAAGAGTAACAGCCGTAAATAATATTTTTATTGGTTCAAGTAATGAGATCGGCGCTTTTGAATCGGGTGTTGCGTCAAAAGAGATGGGATTAGTTCCTTCTATTGTTTTTGGTGGGGATATGACTATTGCTAATGTTTTCTGGATACATAACTTGAATCCCGAGTTAAAGAAGATGGACCTGACTAAATATGAGTGATGGAAGAAGTACGAATTACGATTGACGAATGACGATTGGATAGCACGAGCAAAGAATATTTTAACCTTCCAGATTCGTCAATCGTACTTCGTAAATCGTAATTAATCAAATGCAGAAACCCGACCCCAACATAAAAGATTTTCTGGAAGAAAAGTTCCACCTCTTCAACAACCGCTCATTCATAACAACCGACCCCATCCAAATCCCTCACGCTTTTACGAAGAAAGAAGATATCGAAATTGCCGGGTTCTTAGCAGCCACCATCGCTTGGGGACAACGAAAAACAATTATTGCCAACGCGCAGAAATTAATGTTGTGGATGGATAATGCGCCGCACGATTTTATTTTGAATCATTCAGCAAAAGAATTAGCGCCCTTTAAAAAATTTGTTCACCGGACTTTTAATGGTGTGGATTGTGTTTTCTTTATTAAATCTCTTCAAAATATTT
>CAZRNW010000159.1:0-4311 GCA_964601535.1 uncultured Flavobacteriaceae bacterium | reverse complement strand
CGGCGGACTGGAAAATGCTTTTGCGAAAGGATTGAAAAAGAATGATGCAGATATAAAAAATGCGATTATAGGATTCAGAAAATTATTTTTAGAACTAAAACACGATGCGCGGAGTGATAAACACATCTCAAACCCCGATGCCAAATCGAGCGCGAAACGTTTGTGTATGTATTTACGCTGGATGGTGCGGAATGATAAAAAGGGTGTTGACTTCGGTATCTGGAAAAAAATAAATGCCTCACAACTCTGTTTACCTTTAGATGTACACACCGGAAACGTAAGCCGCAAATTAGGTTTATTACAACGGACGCAAAATGATTGGCAAGCGGTTGAGGAAATTACTTCGGTACTGAAGCAGTTTGATGCTACCGATCCTGTGAAGTACGACTTCTCATTATTCGGACTTGGTGCCTTTGAAGGATTCCGGTAGTTGGGAGTTGAGAGTTCGGAGTTGAGAGAAAATTTAAATTATTAACGCAGGCCAACTTACCTATAGCTATCGGTAAGATGATATAAGCGGATTAATAATAATAGTCGAATTGAATTCTGTCGCTTGCAGTTAAAACATACGAACCATTGTTTGCCGGAATATAAGTTAAAGTTGTTCCTGCAATGGTATAAGCTGTATTACTTATTCTTAACCCATTAATATACATTTTTACTTTGCTATTACCGGAAGGAGTTTGCGTTAATGAGAATATTGTTTGTGATGCAGTCGAGGTAAACTCATCTGCTGCCTCAAGAACAACTGAAGCAAGGGCAGCATTTAAAAGCGCCGGGGTAACATAAGAAGTAGCATCCAAACTACCATCAGCTTTTAAGAACTGAGCGGCGGTTCCTCCGGTTATTTTAATTGCGCCATCAACCTCCAGTTTTGCTCCCGGAGTTGCGGTGCCAATTCCTATATTTCCATTAGTTGCTAAAACTAATTGCTTCCAAAGATTTGAAGACGCGCCAGTAGCATCAATAACTAATTTTTTTGCGGTTCCAGTCCCACCTTTACTTGTTCCAATAGTAAAATTATTTAAAGTGTTTTCATAGCCAAGCGACAAAGCTTCATAATTTGTTGTGTAATCTGAATTATGAAAAATTACCAAATCTGCATTTTGTGTGCCATTAGGAGCTAATGCAAGCAACGTTCTAGATCCGGGAGTTTGATTTTGAAGTAACATACTATTCATCCCCCAGATTGTTTTGTTACTAAAACCATATGTTTCAACTTGAAGTTTTGCAGTAGGCACGGTTGTTCCAATTCCTACCTGGCCTGTTGAAAAATCTCCATATATTAATGGAGAGCCACTGTTATTATTGGCAATATATAATTTATTAGATCCTGTTTCATTATAACCTGCGCGATAACCAATAAATACATTTCCAGCACCGGAATTATTATTAAATCCTGCCTCCATACCTAACGCCGTATTATAATTTCCTGAAACCTTGTTGTAGAAATTGCTTGTACCAACCGCTGTATTTCCATCTCCGGATGTCTGATTCAACAAACTGCCATTACCAATTCCGGTATTATTTGAACCGGCGCTATTAGCAATCATTACACTTGAACCTAAAGCAGTGTTATTATTTCCGGTTGTCATGTTCATTAAGGCAAAGCGACCAACGCCTGTATTTGAATATCCTGCTGTGTTTGCTGCTAATGCCTGCTCACCAATTGCTGTATTCCATGTTCCACCAGTATTATTGTTTAAGGCATTTAATCCAACAGAAGTGTTAGTTGAAATATTTCCATTCCCGCGACCAACTCTTACTCCGTTAAAAGAAGCATCTCCGGTTACTTCTAATTTATATGTTGGTGCAGTTGTACCCAGACCTATTTTGCCGCTTGCAAAATCCCCATAGATGAGCGGAGGATTCGGGAAATCATTCGCAATATACAGTTTATTAGATCCTGTTTCATTGTAACCGGCTGCGTAACCAATAAAAACATTTCTTGAACCTGAAATATTATTCTCTCCTGCCTGTGATCCAATTATGGTGTTGTAATTTCCGGTAGTATTGTTTCTGTATGCATAAGAACCAATTGCAGTATTATAGTCACCATCAGAATCCTCCAAACTATATGAACCAAAAGCACTATTGTGCTGACCCAGTGCATTTGAAAATGATGATCGGTAACCCAGCGAAACGTTCTGTAAAGTCTGATCTATTTTTCCGGAACGCTGATTATTTACTCTGAAGTTTAATGGAATATTATCAGTCGTTCCAATAAAGTGTGTTCCACTAATTGTTGCTGCATTACCATTTAGTGACCAACCATTATTTGCCGGTAATTTTACAAAACCGCCATTACTTAAATATATGGTATCGTTACTTATACTTAATGCTTGTATTTCATTTGTAACGGAACCGTCCACTTCAGTAAATGAAGTTAAGTAACCGGCATCATTTGTAAAGGCGCTGACATTAGTTGGCGCACCGATTAAACTTGAATATTGTCCGTTAAATCCGGCAGGAAGTTTCACAAACCCGCCGTTACTTAAATATATTGTATCATTTCCAATACTTAACGCTTGTATTTCATTGGTTATTGATCCGTCAACCTCAGTGCTTAATTTATTGTTCCAATTAACAATGTCGGTCGAGGTGATTCCATTCGCCGGTGACCCGCTAAATAGCGGATCAGTTTCCGTAATAGTTCCTGTTATGCTAACTGCAGTTTGCGCGTGAAGAGCATAAGGAACGCTTAATAGTTCGCTAGTTCCAATAATAGTGTACGAATTTCCCCCGGTGGGATCGGTTTCTGTCTTTATAAAATAAGGACCGTTCGACCAATTAATAGCTGAGAATGTTCCTGAAACAACTGTACCGCTGCCTATTTCCAGACTCACTAAACCATTTACATTACTGGTTGGTGTTTGCGTTTCAACATAAACTGCAGGTCCTGTTGGAGATCCTTGCAAAATGCTTAATCTCATTCCAACGGGACTTGAAGTAATTAATACACTGCTGCTGTTGCGGATAACCGACTGATAACTCATTTTTTGTGGAGCCTGCCCAAAAATATTTAAGCTTAGAATCAATGCTGCTATAGCTGCTGCTAATTTTTTCATGATGGTTAGTTTTTAATGATCTTAAATGATTTGATTTCTTTGTTTTTTTCGGTGACAGATAAAAAATAAATTGCTGAACCCACGTTGCTTAGATCGATATCTGATTCATTAGTTTCAAGCTGGCCCGCTTTTATAAGTTTTCCATTGCCATCGTAAAGTCGGTACGACAAATCTGAAATATCGTAATTCTCAACTTTTAGGGTGAGTCGATCTGTAACCGGATTTGGAAAAGCATAACAAAAGAGGTGAATACCTTCCGCTTCTTTAATTGAACTCACAATTGAAATTTCAAATGCTTGTTGTACCCCTTGTGTCATTGATCCATTTATTCCGGTTACTGTAGTATAAACGGATTGTCCGATTGAATAACTAGCGGATCCTCCAACTCCACCGGCATCACTTCCTGATGAGAGAACAGTTTCCTGGGCATTTAGCTTTATGCATCCGAGAATTAATAAGGCCGCTGTTCTTACCTTTATACTTTTAAACATAACGACTTGGTTTATTTTTTGACAATGTTACAGGTTTGGTTCAGGTGAGAGGATGATCTAACTCAAACGAATAAATGATAGATGTCACATTTTATCTTTATAAAACCACGCCAACACAAAAATAACAACCCCCGAAATAAAAATCACTGGCTGCATCCAAGAGACGTAACCAATAATGGCGACTTGAGCAACAATCCAACCTATTAATAAGGCGGCGCAGAAAAATGAAATGTTGCGGGCGTGTTTTGTATTTATAAATACAGCAACTGCACCAATTAAACAAAAGCCTCCAACCGCCACAAAAAGAAATAAAGAAGGAATAAAATAATTTTTAAACGGACTGCCCTCCAGCCACTCCATCGGAATACCTTCCGCTCCTGCCATTCCGTAATATCCGCCTCCTAAGGCGTTGAGGCCGATGAAGGCTAATAAAATGCCGAGTATAATTCTAATGGCTTTCATTTTTGTTTCATTCTTCTTGCCCAGATTTTCGCATTTTCTATTTCTCCCTCGAGTAGCGGACCTTCATTATCTTTTACATAAAAACCCTGAGGTTCGGCAATTATGGTTGCTCCTTTGCCGGCTAAAGATTTTGATATTCTCTTTGCGGCATTTCCACTGATCAAAATTTTTACGCGGGTGTCAAAAGCGGCGGCTTTTACATTAGATAAATCTCCTTCTCCTAATTCACTCAATAATTTTTTTATTTTGGGAGTTGGTCGCCAGGCGTTAATCGGACTGCCTACAACCAG
>CAZRNW010000158.1:0-7898 GCA_964601535.1 uncultured Flavobacteriaceae bacterium | reverse complement strand
GCGCTAAGGCGCAAAGTTTTTAGCGTCTCTGCGTCTTAGCGAGCCCCTTTAGAATCCCATAATATTGCAGATTTTTGGTTTAAAACCTCAAAAAATACCCCGATATTTGTCATGCTAAAAATTCATTTACCAAATGAGCAAAATTTATCTTGATAACGCGGCGACTACTAAATTAGACGAAGAAGTTTTAAATGCGATGTTACCTTACATGCGTGAGGAATTCGGAAACCCTTCTTCCATTCATGCCTACGGACGGAAAACGCGTACCGCCATTGAAACTGCGCGTAAAAGCGTTGCCAAATATTTGAATGTAACACCTGCGGAGATATTTTTTACTTCGGGCGGAACAGAAGCTGATAACATGGCGATTTGCAAAGCTATTGAGGCCTATGGAATTAAACATGCAATCTCAAGTAAACTGGAACATCACGCTGTTGAACATACGCTTGAAACGCTTGAAAAAGCCGGGAAAATTAAAGTGAGTTGGGTGAAACATGATGATAAAGGAAATATTGATTTAAAAGATTTAGAGGAATTATTAAAAAATAATCCGAAGAGTATTGTTTCTTTAATGCATGCCAATAACGAAATCGGAACCCTTCTTCCTATAAAAAAAGTTTCTGAGTTATGTGAAAAGTACGACGCTTTATTTCACAGCGATACTGTTCAAACTATGGGGCATTTCAAATTAGATTTACAAAACATTAAAATACATTTTGTAGCCTGCGCCGGTCATAAATTTCATGGCCCTAAAGGTTCAGGATTTATTTATATCAATCACACGGTAAAAATTAATCCCTTCATCAGTGGTGGCGCACAAGAGCGGAATATGCGAGGTGGAACAGAAAATGTTTATGGTATTGTTGGTCTAGCAAAGGCATTTGAATTGGCCAATGAACATATGGAGGAGCATCAGAAACACATCCGCGGATTAAAAAACTACATGATGGAGCAATTAAAATCCAATATTGAAGGCATGGATTTTAACGGTGAAACAGGAGATAACTCCTTATATACAGTATTGAATTGCCGTTTCCCATTGCATCCGGATGCTGAGATGTTGTTATTTAATCTTGATATCGCAGGCATAGCAGCGAGTGGAGGCAGTGCTTGCAGCAGCGGCAGTAATCAGGGCTCACATGTATTGCGCGGATTAGGGATTGATATGAACCGCCCTTCAGTTCGTTTCTCTTTCAGTAAATACAATACCAAAGAAGAAATTGATGTTGTGGTGAAGAAGCTGAAAGAAATGTTTGCTGTTACAGCGAAAGCTTAATTTCTTTTAACTAAAAAGGGGCTTACGGGCCCCTCTTTTTTATTTTATTAAGCAATTGAAATTTCCTTTTTCTTAGGAACTTCTTTAAGGTTCTTTTTTAAAGTTAATTTCAAGACACCATTGTCATATTTAGCATTAACATCTTCCTCATTTACATTTTCAGGAAGGGTAAACGATCTTGAAAAAGATTTAGAGCTGAATTCCTTGCGCGTGTAATTCTTCTTTTTTTCTTCGTGTTCGTTTTTAGTTTCACCTGAAATGGTTAAGAGGCCTTTCTCCACATTTACTTTAAATTCATCTTTTTTAATACCTGGCGCTGCTACTTCAATTTCATAATTGCCTTCATTATCAATAATGTTTACGGCAGGTGACCAATTGCCATTGGCGAATTTTGTTTTTAACCAATCGTTATCAAAAAAGTCTGATAAGTCGGTATTCCACGGAAAATTGCTTTTAATTAGTGTCATAACTCAATGTTTTAATGGTTAATAAATAATTTGTTGATACAAATATGTAACCGTTTTAAAATTTCGAGTATGACAAGCCTCAAATTAAAAATTGATTAATATCAGAAAACCGATTTAGTAATATTAAATTCTCGTCATTTCAATGATTATTCCCGGAAGTTCAGGGTATTTTTCAATTAATAAATCTCTCTCCGCCATTTCAAAATCTGCAAAATCAAATCCCGGTGCAACTGTACATCCAACTAAAGAAAATTTCCCGCCTTTTTTTACGCGTGAACCAAACCAATTTCCGGCGGGAACGCAATATTGGAAATTATTCGGTCCCAGTTCCGTTATTTTGAGTTTTCCTTCTTTCGTAATTTCAATCACTTCCAAAACATCTCCTGCATAAAAATGCCAGAGTTCATCACTTTTTATTTTATGGAAAGCTGAAAAATTTCCATCTTCCAATAAAAAATAAATGGCAGTGCAGTAATTGCGTTTGACTGAATCTGTACCTGTAGTTCCCTCACTCCTGTAGGTTTCTTTATAATAGCCGCCTTCGGGGTGGGGAAGCAAGGCTAAGGTTTTAATGTAATGTTGTGCGTTCACTCTGCAAATGTACCCATCAATTATTAATATTTTCAATTTACGATAATTAAATGTATATTTAATATTCAATTTTTAAGATAAGCATGTTTAAAAATTACTTACTTCTCAAGAAAATTAATTTAATACTGATTTTCTTTATTCTTTCAATGAGTTATAATGCCCAATTAAATTTTAGTTGGGCTAAACGGCAAGGTTCAACAAGTAATGATATGGGCAGATCGATTACTATTGACTTGAATCATAATGTTATCTCAACAGGAATGTTTTCCGGAACTGTCGATTTTGATCCCGGACCGGGAGTATTTACGCTTACTGCAGGTGCCCTTGAAGATTCCTACATATGTAAATTCGATTCATTGGGTAATTTTTTGTGGGCGAAGAAATTCGGCATAACAAATTATTTGCATTGTTATGATGTGACTACCGACGCTTCAGGTAATGTTTTAACAACCGGATTATTTTACAACGGTTCATCAGTAGATTTTGATCCCGGACCCGGAACTTATACTTTATCCTCACCAGGGACCTATGCTATGTTTGTAAGTAAACTGGATCCGTCAGGAAATTTTATTTGGGCTAAAATGATTGGTGGTCCATTCGGTTGTACTTGCGTTGGAAATTCAATTGCATGCGATGCAGGAGGTAATGTTGTTGTCGCAGGAACTTCTGATGGCGGAACTGTAGATTATGATCCAGGAGCAGGAGTATATAATGTTTACTCAAGTAATTGGGACGCTTTTGTTTGTAAACTGGATGTTAATGGAAATTTTAATTGGGCAAATGTTTATTTAGGTTCCGGATATAATCATGGAACTGGTGTAAGTGTTGATCCGTCAGGCGACATAATTGCCACTGGTGATTTTGGAAGCACTGTAGATTATGATCTTGGACCAGGAGTTTATAATTTAACTGCTTCACCTGTTTCATATAACGACATTTTCATTTGTAAAGTAACTGCTGCAGGAAATTTTGTATGGGCAAAACGATATGGCGATGTAAATGATGATGGAGGATATTCAGTAATAAATGATGCAATTGGAAATATTTATGCTACAGGATGGTTTAATGGACTTGTAGATTTTGACGCAGGACCGGCAACCTTTACACTTAATACGGGAGCTTTTGTTGCCAATGCCTATATATTAAAGCTTGATCCTGCAGGAAATTTCTTGTGGGTTAAACAAATTGGGAATACTACGAATTGGGAACAAGGGCACACTGTTGTTGTTGATGCAGTTAATAATGTTTATTCTTCCGGAACTTTTGGTGGAACTGTAGATTTTGATCCGGGTCCATCTACTTTTACTTTAAATTCACTAAGCAGTACTTCTTATATCGTTAAACTAGACACATCAGGAAATTTTGTCTGGGCACATAAAACACCCATTTTTGTCAATAGTTCATGGGCTTATTTCGGCAGATCTATTGGTGTCGACAAGTCAACGAGAAGAAACCTTTGTACCGGAGGATATTTGACAGGAACGAGCGATCTTGATCTAGGACCTGCGGTTAATAATTTAACCAGTGCAGGCTTAGAAGATATTTCAACAGCGAAATATTGTCAGATACCTGATAAACCTTCTATGGTAAGCGGACCTGCAGTTTCATGTAATAGTATAAATAATTTTAGCGTGCTACCTGTTTTCGGCGCCGTTTCTTATTCGTGGTCATTGCCTGCAGGATTAACAGGAACAAGTACAACCAATAGCATAACAACAACAGGATTCGGCAGCGGAACTATCAGCGTTACGGCTATCAATTCATGCGGTAGTAGTTTTGTTCGTACATTCTCTGTTATTGTAACACCTACTTTAAACGTAACAGTTAATACTGCTAGTATTTGTGTTTCGGGCACGGTAAATTTAATTGCCAACGGGGCTTGGACATATACCTGGAGTACGGGAGCAAATACAAATTCCATTTCTGTGTCTCCTACTGTAACAACAATATATACCGTTACCGGAAGCGGTTTGGGTTGTGTTGACGATGTAAAAACAACAACAGTGATGGTTAGTCCTGTTGCTCCAACGGTTTCCGTAAACACGCCTACGATATGTGTTGGACAAACTGCAACATTAACTGTTGGCGGCGCATCTACATATTCGTGGAATACAGGTTCAACAGCTTCTTCTTTTACTGTTTCTCCTCCGGGCTCAATCGGATATACGGTTACCGGATATAATGGAGTTTGTTCTCAGGTTAAAACCACTGCAGTTTATGTGAATCCTCTTCCAACGATTGGTGCTGGCTCTTCAGGACCTGTTTGCGCAGGAAGTAATGTTTGTTTAGCATCAAGTGGTGGAAATACTTATGTATGGTCGGGCCCATGTGGTTTCTCTTCTACACTTCAATCACCTTGTTTTCCCTCTTCCATGTCTTGTACATGTATTTACTCTGTAGTTGGTACAAATACAACTACAGGTTGTTCCAGAACTGCAACTACTTGTGTTACCGTTAACGCATGCACTGCTATTGACGAAAATGAAAAGGATGAAATTTTTTCTCTTTTCCCAAATCCAAACAACGGTAATTTTATTATTAATACAAACAGCGAATCCATGCAGTTGAATATTATTAATGTGCTCGGACAAAAAGTTTTTAAGCAGGATTTAAAGAAAGAAATCAATATGATTGATGTAGGTCATTTACCGCATGGCATTTATTATGTAGTTTTAAAAAACAATGCGAAGATAAAATCGGATAAATTGATTATCGAATAAGATATTAGGCAGGACCTTGTTTGTTTATTAAAAAAATTATTTTACTTTAGTATAGCCGTTACCCTAATTATTAACCCTTAAAAATAACCGAATGAAAAAAATTTTACTTTCCTTTTTTGCAATTTTAATTATCCAAACTGCCAACGCGCAATGGATCACGCAAACTTTCACGACTAATAATTTATTTTCAGTATTTTCTCTTAGTGCAAATAATGTCTGCGCTACAGGTTATACCGGCCCGATCAGAACAACGAACGGGGGCACAACATGGACGCAAAACATCATTTTAGGCGGCACAAACACATTTGAAGTGCATACTAAAAATCCTTTGAAGTATTATATTATGTGTCAGAACTCAAACTGGTTCATGAAAGTTGGAGTAAGCAGTGGGGTAACATTGCAGGGTGGAAAGCCTGACAGTATTTTATCATTGCATTTTAAAGATATGGCTTGTGTTTTAGCAGTAGGAACTGCAGGTAAAATCGAAGCTAGCTGTGATACAGGAGCAACCTGGCAATTACGCTCTTCAGGCACAACTCAAAATTTAAATGCGATCTGGTTTTCTGATTTAGATTCAGGTTGCGTTGTTGGAAATTCCGGTGTCATTAAGCGTACGAAAGATGGTGGTAATACCTGGTCGAATATAACATCAGGTGTTACAAATAATCTTAATGCAATACATTTCCCAACACCTACAGTTGGTTACATTTCAGGTGCAGGAGGAAGAGTATTAAAATCAATTGATGCGGGAAATACATGGACCACCATGCCGACCGGTGTATTAAATGCTTTGAATGGAATTTATTTTGTGGATGCTGATACAGGTTATGTTGTTGGAACAGCCGGATTAATTATGAAAACAATTAATGGTGGAGTTAATTGGAATACGATGATGTCGGGCACCACACAAATGTTAAACTCCGTTCATTTCTCTTCACCCGTTGATGGTTGGGCAGTAGGTAACGCCGGAACTATTTTAAAATACAATGGAAGCGCAGGTTTAGGAATTAATTCCCCTTCTGCAATTACTGATTTTAATTTTTATCCGAACCCGGCAAAAGATTTTATTGTGATTAACAGTCTGGTTAATACTGCCGGAATAAAATTATTTAATGCCTTAGGAGAAATGATTTATGAAGGTATAGCTTCTGAAGAAATTAAAATCGATATCAGTAATTATCCTGCAGGCATTTATTTCGCAGAGTGGAGGACAGGAGATAAAGTGGTGGTGAAAAAATTTGTGAAGGAGTAAAATGAATCGAAAGCGCTTTAAATTATTTTTTATATTCTTGTTTTTGTTTCTGAGCATTACAAACACTAATGCTCAAAACTGGACATGGGCGAAGAGCTGGGGTACAAGTACGCTTACAAATAGTTGGGGCAACCCACAAGCTATTTCTACCGATCCATCCGGCAATGTTTTAACAACAGGGCTCTACACCGGAATAATAACGGCAGGAACAACTACTTTGAGCTGCCCTGTAAATGTTAATAGTGCTTGTTCCTATTTAATGAAATATGATAATACCGGAAACTTATTATGGGCTAATTCACCTGCTTGTGCATGCGGACCAACTTTTACTTATACCAGTCTGGGCATGTCGGTTTGCTCTGATAAAAATGGCAATGCTTTTGTAGCCGGTGCATGCGGCAGCTCATCAAAAGGTACTGCTTTCCTTTCCAAATATAATCCTTCAGGAACCTTGTTGTGGGGGCGAAACCCTATCTCTAATAATAACGAGGTGGCTTACTCTGTTAGTTGTGACACAAGTAATAATGTATACCTTTCCGGTGTATTCACTTCATCGGTGGTTTTCTGGCCGGATACTTTGATAGGCACAGGTGTCCGAAATGTGTTCCTTGCGAAATATGATTCCAATGGAAATTATCTTTGGTCAAGATCTAATTCTTCAGGCTCTATATTTCATGATGTAGCTAATAATATTGGCGTGGCTGTTTCGGCAGAACCAAATGGGAATGTTTTTCTTACCGGAGCTTTTTTTGGCTCGTCAATGGCTCTGGGAACTTATACACTTACGGGTAATTCAGGGACAAGTAATATCTTTTTAGCTAAATATGATGCAACAGGTAATGTTCTTTGGGCAACAAGTAGTGCCGCCTCTACAACAAGTAATAATATTGCCTGCTCGGTAAGTTCAGATGGAATTGGAAACGCCTACATATCCGGATATTATTCAAGCTTTAACTTAACATTTGGAACCAATACAATTATTAATACAGTTGGAACGCAGAATATGTTTTTAGCTAAGTATAATGGTAGCGGGAATAATCTTTGGGTTCAAAATTCAAGAAATAATAATGGTGATGAGATCGGCTACTCTGTAAGTTCTAATTCCACTTCTGTATTTCTGGCCGGATCAACAACGTCTATACTCACAATTGGTACAAATGTTTTTTCTCCAACCAGCAGTTCAATCGGGTCTAATGGTTTTATAACAGAATTTGATGTCAATGGTAATTTGGTTTACGGACAAGTTTTAGATGCCGGAGGAGGTGATTGGTTTGTAATTAGTACTGATAAATACTGTAATGGACATGTTACCGGTAGTTTTGTTCTCAATCCATTTGTATTGGGAAGTAATACTTTAATCCCTGTTCCGCCTACCGCGGGTGGTGAAAATATATTTACGGCCAAACTTTCGTTTTCCGGAATGTGTGTCACCGGAACGGATGAAATTTATAACTTGAAAACCAAAAACAAACTTTATCCTAATCCAAACCAGGGTACATTTAAATTTAAAGCGGAAAATGAGCTGGAAAATGGAGAGTTAGTTTTATATAATTCACTTGGACAAAAAGTACACGAGCAAAAAATTATTCAGG
>CAZRNW010000157.1:6219-7901 GCA_964601535.1 uncultured Flavobacteriaceae bacterium | reverse complement strand
GTACCAGGTATTGTATAAAAATACACCGGTTACACATGCAATTGTTGTTTTGCACACACAAAATGGTAAAGTAGTTTCTGTAAACGGTGATCTGAACCAAATAAAGGATCCCGTTAATTCGGTTGCCATTAATGAACAAAAAGGACTTCAGTACGCTCTTAACAAAGTAGGTGCTGAAAAGTACAAGTGGGAGAATAAAGCTGAAGAAAACCACATGAAGGAGATTTATAACAATCCGGACTTCACTTATTACCCTAAAGGAGAATTGATTTTATACAAAAAACAAAACATAGTCGAGAATTCAGGTTACAGCTACGCATATAAATTTAATATTTATGCAGAGAAGCCTTTATACAAAGCGAATGTAATTGTTGACGCCGGAAATGGCAGCATTATAGCGGAAGAAAATCAAATTTGTACAGCAGATGTGCCGGGAACAGCAAACACAAAATACAGCGGAGTGCAATCCTTTACAATTGATAATTTTTCGGCAGGTAATTACCGTTTACGTGAAACCGGCCGCGGTTTAGGTATTGAAACTTACAATCTGAATACCAACACCACCTATGCGAATACTGATTTAACTTATACAAGTACTGTCTGGCCTAATACAGGCATTGAGCAATTAGGTACCGACGCACATTTCGGTTGTGAAAAAACTTACGATTATTATTTTATTAATCATGGGCGCAACAGTTTAGATAATGCAGGATTTAAATTATTGAGCTATATTAACTATGGCGTTAATTACAATAATGCATTTTGGGATGGAATAAGAATGACTTACGGTTCAGGCGGCGGTGGCGGATTTATCGGGTTAGATATATGTGGCCACGAGGTGAGTCACGGTTTAACTGAAAACACAGCTAACCTAGTCTACAGTTACGAATCGGGCGCTCTTAATGAAAGCTATTCTGATATTTTTGGTAACTCTATAGAGTATTACGCAAAACCATTAACAGCAAGCTGGATTCTTGGAGAATCTATCGGTGGTATCAGAAACATGGCAAATCCGAATGCTTTCAGTGATCCGGATACATATTTAGGAACAAACTGGTATACCGGAACAGGTGATAACGGCGGTGTTCACACCAATAGCGGTGTAAGCAACTTCTGGTATTATTTATTGGTACAAGGAGGCTCCGGCACAAATGATAATTCAAATACTTATACCGTTAGTCCTTTAGGTTGGACAACAGCATCACGGATTGCTTTCCGTGCTTTAACTGTTTATTATACCCCATCGACTAACTATGCAAACGCAAGAACTTTATCAATTCAGGCAGCAAAAGATCTTTATGGTAATTGCAGCAACGAAGTAGTACAAGTAACAAATGCATGGTATGCAGTTGGCGTTGGTGCTGCTTATTCGAATTCAGTTGCCCCTAATTTTGTGGCATCGGGCACTTCTTTTTGCGCCGTACCTATTTCAATTAACTTTACAAATACAACAGGAAATGGTATTACCTACCAATGGAATTTTGGTGATGGCTCGGCGGTTTCAACTGCAACTAACCCTGCACATACTTATACTGCAAACGGAACATATTCAGTAAAATTAAAAGCTGTAGGTTGTTTATCAGCTACCGATTCAATCACAAAAGTAGCATACATCAACATCAGCACGCCTGCTAATCCAAGCACCACAGGGGCATCACGATGCGGAACAGGAACTTTAAATT
>CAZRNW010000157.1:0-6209 GCA_964601535.1 uncultured Flavobacteriaceae bacterium | reverse complement strand
CTTCGGGAACTTCACAATTATATTGGTATACCAGTCCAACCGGAACCGGAACGCCAATAAACATTGGCACTAATTATACAACACCGACTTTAACCAATTCAACAACTTATTACGTTGTAAATACTTCAACAAACACACCGGTATTTGCAGCACCAACAAGTTCTTCATCAGGAACAGGTAGTAATTACAACACGGCTACTGCTTACAATACTTTTGATGTGATTCAGCCTTGTACATTAAAAACAGTTATTGCTTATGCAAGTACAGCCGGTAACCGCACCATTGAATTAAGAAATTCATCCAATGCAATTATCACAAGTACAGTTATAAATATGGCGGTCGGAGCAAATACTTTGAATCTTAACTTTGCTTTGAATGTTGGAACGGGTTACCGTTTAGGATTAAATTCGGCATCAGCGGTTAATTTATTCAGAACTAGCGCAGGAGGTCCGGCCTACCCTACAAATATTGGTGGTCTGGTTGATTTTACAGGAACCAGTGCAGCAACAGCGGGGTACTATTATTTTTATTATAACTGGCAGCTGCAAAAAAACGCATGTACAAGTACGCCTATTGCAGTTACCGCTTCGATTGGTACAGGTCCTACTCTAACGGTTAATTCTCCCACTGTTTGCAGCGGACAATCAACTAACCTAACGGCCGGCGGCGCTACTACATATTCATGGAGTTCGGGTCAAACTACTTCTAGTATTGCAGTTACTCCTACAGCTTCCGCTTCTTATACGGTTTATGGTACAACTTCATCTTGTACATCTTCTTTAGTATCATCAATTTCGGTGAATCCTAATCCTACCGTTACGGTTAACTCTGCAACAGTTTGTAGCGGACAAAGCACTAATTTAATAGCGACCGGTGCTACAACTTATTCTTGGAGTTCGGGGCAAAGCACTTCAAGTATTGCAGTAACACCAACAGCTACTACTTCATACTCTGTTACCGGCTATAGCGGAGCTTGTTCAAACACGCAGGTATCTAACATTACAGTAAACCCAAATCCAACGGTTACAGTTAACTCGCCCGGTATTTGTACAGGACAAACAGCTACAATTACTGCGAACGGAGCTTCATCTTACACATTTAATCCCGGCGCTATTACAGGTAATCCAATAGCGGTTAGTCCAACTACAACAACAACTTATACTGTAACAGGTGCGAATGGAAATTGTATTGGTTCTGCCATTTCTACTATTTCGGTAAGTTTATGTACAGGCGTTCAGGAAATACCATCGGTTTTACCAAATGTAATTTCTGTTTATCCGAACCCTGCCGAAAATTACATAGAGGTTTTAAATACAGTAACAACAGATAAAGTAAGGATCAATCTTTATGATGTTACAGGCAAATTAATCACCACTAAAGAAACCATTTATTATAAAGAAATAATAGATATCAGCAAATACGCCAGAGGTCTTTATTTTGTTGAAATTATGAATGGCGATAACCGCATCTACAGAACAAAAATCATTAAACAATAATAATTTAACATATTTGAAAAAGTTTGGCTAATTTCAGCCAAACTTTTTTGTTTTAGTACACGTACAGTAAATATATAAACAACATGAAAAACAGATACACAAAAGCATTTTTAATTGCAGGATTATGTTCAGTTCAATTATTGATTTCTCAATCTAATAAGAGATTAGCAGCCTTTGGGAATGATTATACAACAAACGATAAGAACGAGATTGATTATATCCGCTTAAACACTACGATACCTGTTTACGAAACAAATACCGAGGCTTTTTTGAATAATTCGGTACTGAGCAATAATACTTATGTAAAAAAATTACGCAGCGAAAAAGACGAATTAGGCTTTACCCACACCCGATACAATTTAAGCTTTAACAATATTCCTGTACATAATTATCAGTTAGTGGTGCATGCACAAAACGGAAAACTAATCTCGTTAAACGGAAATCTTAACGGAATTGAAAAACCTGTAAACAGCATTTCAATTTCTGAATCAAAAGCTTTACAGTCGGCTTTGAAAAAAGTAAACGCAAAAAAATACAAATGGGAAGATAAAGCAACAGAAGCACAACTAAGAAAAAGTTTTAATAATCCTGATTTCTCTTATTATCCGAAAGCTGAGCTGATTATTTATGCTAATGAAAACAAATTTCATTATGCTTACAAGTTTGCCATTTATGCAAATGTACCTTTATACGGTGCAAATGTAATTATTGATGCACAAAGCGGTTCAGTATTAGCAGAAGAGAACCTGATTCACACTATTGATGTTCCGGGTACTGCCAAAACAAAATTCAGCGGTACACAAAATATAATGTGTGACAGCGTTTCTCCAACTATGTTCCGTTTACGTGAATACAGCCGTGGTTTAGGTATTGAAACTTACGATTTAAACACAGCAACATCTACAAGTTCAGCAGTTGATTATACGAATACCGCATCAGCTTGGACTAACACAACAACCATCGATCAGATTGGAACAGATGCGCACTGGGGTGCTGAAATGACTTACGATTATTATTGGAATGTACACAGCAGAAACAGTATTAATAACGCAGGATTCAAATTAATCAGTTATGCTGATTATGGTGTTGGTTACGGAAATGCATTCTGGAATGGTTCATATATGACTTATGGATCCGGCAGCTCAGGAGGATTTGTCGGACTCGATATTTGCGGGCATGAAGTAACGCATGGCTTAACGGGTATGACGGCAGGTTTAATTTACCAGAATGAATCGGGTGCCTTAAACGAAAGTTATTCAGATATTTTCGGATTATGCATTGAAGCTTATGCTAAACCCTTATCATGGAACTGGAACATTGGTGAAACAGTTGGAGGTATCAGGAGTTTTTCTGTACCAAATTCGATGGGACAACCTGATACTTATTTAGGAACAAGCTGGTACACCGGTACAGGTGATAATGGAGGTGTTCATACGAACAGCGGTGTAAGTAATTACTGGTTTTATTTATTAACGCAGGGAGGAACCGGCGTAAATGATTTTTCCACCAGTTATACTGTAACGAGTATTGGTATGACAAATGCTGCAAAAATTGCTTTCCGTGCATTAACGGTTTATTTTACTTCAGGAACCAATTATGCAGCTGCAAGAACTTTGACAATAAAAGCTGCTGAAGATTTATTCGGAGTTTGTTCGAATGAAGTATATCAAACCAAAAGCGCCTGGTATGCAGTAGGTGTCGGTCCTTCTCCTTCCGGAACTGCCACCCCTATCCCGAACTTTACTTCGCAGGGAAGTTCAATGTGTTCTTTACCATACACTGCTAATTTCAACAATACAACAATAGGCGGTGATAGTTATGTTTGGGATTTCGGTGATGGTTCTGCAGTATCAACTGCAACGAATCCTGTTCATACATATACAGCTAACGGAACTTACAATGTAAAATTGAAAGCAACATCTACCTGCGCTTCAAATCCGGATTCAATTATTAAAACTGCTTATTTTATAATTAACTCACCTTCTACTCCAACCACTACAGGAGATTTCAGATGTGGTACAGGTACAGTAAATCTTACAGCAAATGGTACCGACATGCAATACTGGTATACTAACCCTACTGCAACAGGTACACCAATCTACATTGGTACTAATTATACACCGACCATTTCGGCAAGCACCACTTACTACGTAGCAAATACATTTACAAATGCATCTATGTATGGAGGTCCTGTATCACCCACAATTGGTACCGGCGCTAGTTTCCCCGGTACAACAGCTTACGATTCCTTAACCGTATATCAGCCATGTACCCTAAAAACGGTGATGGTTCAGGCTTCAACAACTGCATCGCGTACTATTCAATTACGTGATAAAATGAATACAGTTTTACAAAGTACGGTCGTAATGATCCCATCGGGTATTAGTACTGTTACACTTAATTTTAATTTATCTCAGGGATACGGCTATAGATTAGGTCTTGGTTCAGGAACTGCTTTCCTCTATAGGAACAATGGTGGCGTAACTTATCCTTACAATATTGGTGGATTAGTAAGTATTACAGGTAGCAGCCAGGGCTCAGGCTATCACTTCTACTTTTATAACTGGGAAGTTCAGCCGAATGATTGCAAAAGCACAGCGGTGCCTGTAACAGGAACTGTTTCTCCAGGTTCGGGACTAAGTGTTAATTCGAGTACCATTTGCAGCGGTGTAAATACAAATTTAACAGCGAGCGGCGCACCAACTTATACCTGGAGTACCGGTTCAAACAGTTCATCAATTACAGTGAGTCCTTCTGTAACCACTGTATATACAGTTTCTACATTTGATACCAATTGCGGATTGATTGAACAAACATCAACAGTTACCGTAAATCAAACACCTGTTGTTACATTTACAATGGTAAATACGAATGCTTGCGTTAATGACAGCCTTGTTGCACTAAGCGGTACACCAAGCGGCGGTGTGTTTACGGGTACCGGTGTTTTCGGAAACAATTTCAATCCCGGCATTGGCACAGGTTCTTATGTTGTGTCTTATAATTATTTTGATTCGTTTGGTTGTGGCGGCATAGTTTCAAAAACAATTACAGTTTCGCCTTGTGTTGGCGTTAATGAAATAAACACTTCATCTAACTTTAAAATTTATCCGAATCCGGCTAACGATTATTTAATTATCAGTTCTGATAGAGATTCCGATATTACTTTTAAATTATTTGATGCCACCGGGAAAAATTTAATCACCAAACAGTTAAACGGTAAATCAAACCGCATCGACATAAATACTTTAGCAAAGGGAATTTATTTTATCGAAACATCCGATAGCAATAAAAATACTTACCGCAGTAAAGTAGTGAAGCAGTAACAAACTTAATATACGAAAGCCCTTCGATATAATCGGAGGGCTTTTTTTTGCCCCTAAATCCCAATTAAAACCGTAACTTCGCCTTCCGAAGAATTCAATTGATTTCACAACTCATCATAGGAACCATCACCATTAGTGTGTTGCATGCTTTAATCCCAAGCCACTGGATACCAATTCTGGCTTTCGAAAAAAAGTTTGCATGGACGCGCCAACAAACTTTCCGCATCACCGTTATTTCTGCTTTAGCACACGCTTTAAGTACAGTTTTATTAGGAATAGGAATTGGTTTGCTGAGTTTTAAAATCAGCTCGGCTTTTGAAGATATTTCGCGGATAATTTCGTCTGTCCTTTTAATTATTTTAGGATTGGTTTTTATTATCCGTCACCACAAACACAACCATTTTCATTTACACAACGAAGCCGAACTTCAGCAAATGAATTCCAAAAAAATAATTACGGTTTTAGTCACCGGCATGTTTTTATCGCCTTGTCTCGAAATTGAGGGTTATTTTATTTTGGCGGGAGAAGCCGGTATAAAATATATTTTCTTAATCAGTCTGCTTTATATTTTTATTTCCGTAGCCGGCATTGTGATTTGGCTGGCGTTTGCGAAAGAATTACTCAAAAAAATAAACGCGCATAAGATCGAGCATAATGCGGGGTTGATTTCGGGGCTTGTTCTGATTCTCACCGGGATTTTGAATTACTTTTTTCATTAGGATTCACGGATTGTTTCTTGGTTTCTTGGTTTCTTGGTTTCTGGTTCCTTGATGTTGTTAAGATTCGGGATTCAGGAACAATTAAGCCGCAATGAGTTCTCGCAGAGGTTCGCAGAGTTTAACGCAGAGTAAAAAACCTAGAAACCCAGGAACTTTAGAAACCCAGAAACAAAATAGCTACGCTATTTTCATCGTCCAGCGGAATTTATCTTCCGTGCGGCATTTACGGATATCGCGTAGGGCCTGATCGATTTTAGGTGAGAATTTACGTTGTTCTATAGGCGGTAATTCGTAATCTTTTCCTTCGTAACCAATTGTTACAATTTGTGCAATGGTGGCTGCAGTACCAACTCCAAATGCTTCCTGTAATTTTCCGTTTTTGTGTGCGTCGAAAATTTCTTTTATAGAAACTTTTCTTTCTTCCACCAGCATTCCCCAATCACGAGCCAAGCGCAAAACACTGTCACGCGTTACACCGGCTAAAATAGTATCACTTGTTGCAGGTGTAATTAAAATATTATCCACCACAAACATTAAATTCATTGTTCCTGATTCTTCAAAAAATGAGTGCGTTTTTGCATCAGTCCAAATCACCTGCTGATAGCCTTTTTGCTGCGCTAATTTGGTTGGGAATAAACTTCTTCCATAATTACCCGCACATTTGGTGAAAC
>CAZRNW010000156.1:0-7946 GCA_964601535.1 uncultured Flavobacteriaceae bacterium | reverse complement strand
TTAGTACGAAGTAATTTAACGGCTTGACCGTTCATCATACCTAACTCTTCAATAGAGTCGATTTCGTTTGGAGTAATTTGCATAATATTTCCTTAGATGTTTCCTACAAAGTATCGAGTCGAGAATATCGCTTTCAACTTACGAGTCAATTCATCTTTTTTCTTTTCAAGTTCTTCAATGCGCAGCTGATACAAGCGAGGGCCTGGTCCACTAGACGATTGAGATATTCCATCTTGTGTTTGGCTTTGAGAGTTCCACACGTTATTTGGTGCAATTTCACTAAGTAATGCAATTGCCGCTACAACGCCGATAAGTTCATTAACTGGAGTTGGAACTAAGCCTTCTTTAGTAGATAAGCCAGCCGTGTAGTTTACCTGCCAGTATGCGGGAACCCAGTTGAGTCCGTCAATAACAGTTAAGAATGCAATACCGGCATTTCCAACAGCGCCTTGAACAGAGTTAACTCCATATGCGGCCAAAAGAGGAATAACGTTAATTAAACCTTTAGAGAAGTTTGCTGCTTCAATCCAAGTAGGTGGAATTTCAAAAATAGTATTACCATCGGATGAAACAATTGCCAAGTGCTCAAGGGAGATTACTGGACGTGCTTCAGTCATTACGTGAATATAGGCTCGGTACAAAGAATAATCAAAAGGAGCTTTAAATTGGAATGATTCACGAGTTATCGTGGTTCCAAGTAAAAGCTCAACTTCGTTCATCGCAAGATATATGCGGTCTTTGAGTTCATCTGGAGTGAAAACATCGCCGTTGCGAAATCTAAGAGGGATACCTTTTAGAAAACGGCTAACTAATTGCTCAGGTGTCAAAAATGGTTCACAGCGACGCATTAATCCAGAAGTCGCCGAAGCGTGAACTGGATATATGGCTGTACCGTATTTTTTTGTTTGCGTAAAGTTACTCATTAACAGCTTCCGTCATTTGTTGGATCTTCAACTCCAAGAACATTCATTGCGCTGAATCTGCGAATTGAATTACCTTCAGCAACCGCAAATTGAACGTTTCCACTTCCAGGCTTATGGTTTGGACCAAGAGTTACCGACCAAATGGATTTGTCGTCAGGATCTTGAGTTGCTTGAAGACTGATTTGTTGAGTGTCATCTATAGATGGAAAACTTACAGTAATCGCTGCGGGTTGATTCCCAGAACCAACTCCAACCATATAGCGAAGTCCGATATTCCCAGAAAGAGTGGAATTTGCACCAAATTGATTAAGTGGAGCAAATTGTCCAATAACATTTGATGGACCTTGATCTAAGTCAACTATTTGAAAATACAAGGTATTTGGATCTCCAGCGCGGATTGTCCACTGATTGCCGTAGTCAAAATTATTGACATTCACATAATTTAATAGGGGTCTAGCCGTCAGTCTCATTGCATTACACTCCAAAATACGATATACTTCTTAAGTAAGATTGTCGTAAATGTCCATCTACCCTCTGTATATCATAAAAAGAAGAGTATTTAGGCATATTTAGCCAAAATAGGAGAAAATATGAAAGTCATAGGTTTAACGGGGTTCGCTAAGTCAGGGAAATCAACTGCAGCTGAAATATTAAAAAGTCTTGGCGGTCAAGAGGTAGCTTTTGCGAAACACTTGAAAGACGTATGTTCGGTAGTTTTTAATATCCCCAGAGATCACTTCGATAATCAGGCCTATAAAGAAGTGTTATTTACGGACGATGGAGATATTCGCCCAATTACTATGGACGAAATTGACGTAATTTCTATTCTGGATTACTTCGAGGTAGATAAGCGTTTTTACCCATCTGCTCTTTTGGCCCACACTAACGTTAAAATGTCCAGCCCTCGTCATGTAGCTCAATATGTTGGAACAGAAGTTTTAAGAACAATTGACAGCGATATTCATATAAATATGGCTTTCAAATTGGCCGCCTCGTCTAGCGCACCTTTTTTGATTTGTTCAGATATGCGTTTCGATAACGAGATGGAAGCTGTTCAAGTAGCAAAAGGACTTTCTATTGGTATTTCACGTAAAAAAGCTACTCCAGAAAATATTCAAAATTTACACGCTTCTGAAAAAGAAATACCAGCTTTGATACTTAAATCTGATCTTCATATTCAGAACGAAAGTACTATTGAAGAATTTCAAAACGCCGTTAGAAATGCAGCATTAAAATTTTTAGAGCAAAAATAAAAACCCCAATAGGAACTATTGGGGTTTAACAGGAAGGTTTTACGGGAGAGTAAGACCTTATGGAATTAATTAAAGAGCAGCGCGGATAGCAAAAGTAATACCAGCAGCATCAGTGATAGCTACAGGTAAAGTACCATTAGCAATAACTGCACCGTTTTCATTAGCAGCAGCTTTATGGGAAACAACTTGGTCTCCAATTTTTAAAGCAGCTTTAAAAGCAGCATCAGTTGAAATAGTTGCACTTGTAGACATTGCAATTATTTGATGTGAAGCTTGATCCATTTTAGCTGAAATTTCAGCAGATGATTTTTTATCAGCCATTGCGACTGTTAAAATCTCTTTTGTTTTCTTTGATAAAGACATGACATTCTCCTTAGAAAGACACAGTGCTTAATTGCTCTGTGACACGTTTATCTAAGAAGAAGATTACTACACTACGTAGCCAATAGATCCATCCTGGAAGACTTCGCGAATTACCCTGTAGGCCTTTTTATCAGCTGGGCTATACATTCGATCTAAAGAAGATCCATTAATATATGTCTTTTCACCTCTATATGCGAATCCACGACCCTCGTGTATGTGGCCAAAGACGTGCAGCTTAATGTCGGTTTCAGGTACTCTTTTGGCTAATTCTTCACATCCTGCAAGTCTAGGAGGATGATAGGAATCACCGTTAATAGTGGTTACTTCGTCTAAGATGCCATATGGAGGTCCGTGAGTGAGTAAAATCTCAGTGTTGTTAGGAATCATATCCCAATGAGGCTTGATCCATCCGTGCTGACTAGTGGCTTCTTCTTGAGTTCTAGCGCGATTAAATGCCCAACTATGGAACCAAGGTTGAACTGGTGATCCCCAAACTTGAATATTGTATGGGTCATTCATGCTTTTGAGAATTACGCCAGAGTCATTTAAAAGAAAGATACGACGTTTGGTACATTCGTCTTTCCAGTAAGCAAAATTTCTCTCTAGAGACCAATCGTGATTTCCAGGAATGAATACTTTGTGATCGTACGGCTGTTGCTCTAACCAATTGATGAAGTTAAGAATTTCTTGATCTGATCCGCGAGCAGAAACGTCACCAGAATGGAGTAAAATATCGCCGCCAGGGCATTCGAAGCTGCCATGTTGATTATGAGTATCCGATAAAATGTCTATGATTAACTTTTTGTGTTCCATATTTGCTGTATATCATATGGAACGATTTTATTATTTATCTGTTAAATCTATTGTCCATCTCTTTTTACCGCAGTCCCATATTCTATATAATCCAATAGAGATGGCCATTTCAGATTCCGTGTTACCTATTGCGCCCATCTTTAGCAGATCTTTTTTTTGACAAGACTGTTTACTGATTCTATTTTGGCCATTTACATACGAATAGTCAGGACCTAATTCTTCTTCTAGAGTGAATCCTAGCTTTTTATAAACATTACCTTCTGACCATCTATTGTCAGACCAGGATATGAGCTTTTTATATCCTTCTTTTTTAGCGTATTCCAATAGCCTAGAGGTGAGCTTCGATGCTCCTCCGACTATAAGAACGCCATCTTTAAAAGACATGCGATTCAGCACGAAACATTCTTTTTGATTATTCCTGTGATGCTTAGCTCCCGTTATGACTCCTAACAGTTCTTCTTCTAAAAATATACCAAAAGATATGTGGGTCTTACCAGATCCTTGAATATGTGTAGATTTTAAGAAATTGTTAGATTCTTCCTTTGATATTTCCTTTATTGTGCATTTTCTAGCAAATACCTTTTGGTTGTGTATTCCAATGGCAGATTTTATGAAATTTTTAACCTGTCTGTTTCTATTGGTCCATTCGTCTTGAAATATCGTTATAAGTCTGATTCCTTCATCGTTTGCTTTTTTCATTTTAGTCTTATGATATTCACGAAGACGAGGACTGGGACTTTGTTCGTTATGCCAATAAAGTCCGCAGTATTCTATCCCTATCCTAGCAGAAGGCACATGTATATCTATTTCTCTGCCACCTGCTCTCTCTTTGAATTTGAATTTGTCACTAGGTACGCCTAAAGATGATAGCCATTCCTGTATTTCTTTTTCAGCCATTGAAGTTCCGGTACCAGAACAGCTTGAACAGCTATTTTTAACTATAGTGTTTATTTTACTAACTGTCTTGTTTTTATTACATTGTAAGCATTTTACAATGAAAGGCTTACTTATAGAAGTAAATCCACCAACGTACTCGTATCCCCTATCAGCCACTATTTGTTTGGCCTTTTCTAAGGAAATTGCAGATCTGACCTTTTTACCATAAGCCAATCTCATTTTACTCATCGCGTTTGGATTTTTATTGATCTTTGCATTATATGCATTATTTTGTCTAGCTTCTGCAGTCATTAGAAGTCCGTATTTTTTTACGATTTCTTTTACTTTGCTAAGTTTGACTTTTGTTTCTTCGACAATGTCATTATTAGTGCGACCGATTTTCTTCATAGAAATGACATGGTCAATTTGTTCGGGCGTATATTTTTGTTTATTTTTAGAAATAAGGATATTTTTACAAGCCCTACTACAGGCTTTATTTCTGCCGTGCCAACTAGGTACAAATATTTTATTGCAAGCCAAACAATTAGTGCTCTTCATATATTAAAGATTACTATAGTGGTTGATACATTGCAAGCTATATTTAAAATAAAAAAGCCCGTATTATAAATAATACGGGCTTTACATGTATAACTATTTGATTATATTAAAGATTAGCTAAGCTGACCAGTAATGTTCTCGATTAACACATTTTTGCGAGGTTGGTACATAGCCAAGCTCAAGAATCTAAAATGCGCTTCTGGGAGTGACAAGTCGTTAACTGCCAATTTCAATTTGCTATAAGGAGCAAGTTGAGCAATACCCATTGTGTTACCTTGGATCAAGAATCCAGTAACAGAACCAGGCTGACGGTTTCCAAGGTCTGTGAATGCAGGGTTTCCTGCGCCTTGGCTTACGCGACCGATGAATTTTGCAGAAGCTGCAGATCCACCAGCATCAGAGCGGTAAATGTTGTAGTATTGTGCACCAGCAACAGCAGTGATAGTACCAGAAACTTTATTTCCAGCAGCAGCAACAGCTACACCAGCAGCAGCAGAAGGTTGAGACTCACCGCGCATATTTACAGCAGTAACGTAGTATTGGTACGTTGCAGCAGCAAGCAATGATCCAGCAGCACCAGTATCAGAGAAACTGAATGTAGGAGCAGCAGGCGAACCAGCGCGAGCACGTGCAGGACGAGTTTTACCAGACAAGAAGCGAGAAGCTTCAAGGCTTACGATTGCAGAAGAAGTCCATTGAGTACGCAAGTGCGCACCAGTTGCTTCTTGTGCAGAACCAGCAAGCATGATTCTTTCTTTAGCATGCGCAATTTTGTTGTACGCAGATAAAGAGATAGGATCAAGGATCAAGCGGTCAGCTGCGCCCATGTTCATTGCTGAACGGACAGAGCTATCTTCGATGATAGATTGAGTAAGAGTTCCACCAGCTGATAGAACAACAGTTTGGTCTGAACCAAATTCTGCGAACATCAAGTCTTGAGTGTTAGACTGAGCGTCAGATTGACGAACTTGTTGGTCAACACCAATCATGTTCGGAACTTTTGCTACTGCAAGAGGATTTCCATCAAACACACCAGCATTAGAGAAATCAGACTGTCCACGGAACAAGTCGAATTCGATGTCGCCAGCAAGTTTCATTGCTGCGTCAGCTGCTGCGCGGTCTTCGGCTTTAACACCGTCGAAAGCACCGATAAGGTTTGCGGCAACAGTTACACGTCTAGTTGTGCTGTAATATGCCATAGGCACTACTGCACGAACGTAGTTCGATGTATCTTCTTCACCGATTCCGCCTTCAAACTGTGCAGAACCACCGAAGATTCCATAGTCTAATTGACGGTTAAATTGGTGCAATTGAGATTTGACATCTTTAGATGGCAACATCTTTTGCAATTTGATATGGCTGTCATCAAATGTGACATTCTGCATAACAGGGGAAAGATCTTCCACCATAAGTGCAGCACCTTGTGCTAATTGGCCAGGAGCGGCATTGTAACTACCTGCTTCGAGGGCCTTCATGAGTGACTGAAGTTGTTCAATCATTTTAATTCTCCTTCTTTTACCTTCTGCAATTATTTAAGCAGGTGGCTAATTGTGTTTAAGTTGGCTTGGTTAAGATAGAAAGCATTAATTGCATCTCTATCGTTTTTACTAAGTGTTGGGTCTGCGGCTTTCTGAAGCAATTTCGCATTGATTTCGCTTTTTGAAAGTTGTTTCTCTTCGTTTTCGCCAGTTTCTGATTTAGAAACTTGCTCCAAAGAAGTGATTGCCTTCCCTTGAGGCACTTTTTTGACTAATTGAGTCAAAAATTCTTGAATTCCAGATAAGTTCTTTTGAAGTTCTTCAGCTTTTGCTTTTTGGGCAGCTGCTTCAGATTTCGCAAGTTCTAGTTCTGCATTTGGTTCTGATTTACTCATGCTCATGTCTCCACATTTGTCAATTTCTGCTGCAGGAGCTTGTGCTTCAGCGGCAGGTGCTGCGGGTGCAGCTTGTTTAGCGGCAGGTGCTGCATGGGTATGCTCAGCGCCTTGTGCATCTAGTGCTCGGACACAAGAATCATGATGAGCTAAAAGCTCTGCTTTAGACATTGACATGTACATTTGGTCCATGTGTGCAATATCTTCGGCATCATAACCACTTGCGCCTTCATCTGCGCTTGGTGCAATAGGAGCTTCTTCAGTAGGAGCAGCAGGTGCGGCTTCAGCTTCAGGGGCAGCTTCTTTTGACTCGGCAGCAGATTCGTCTTTCGGCTTCTCTTCCTTAGACTCTTTTGCTTCGGGCTTTGATTCTGCAGCAGATTCGTCTTTCGACTCATCTTTCTTTTCTGCAGGTTTTTCATCTTCAGCTTTGGCTAAAGAGGTAGGTTGAGCAGCGCCGGTAACATCAGCGATATGCGCTGAAAATTCCGTTTCCAGATTCTTAATGAGCGTCGATAGCTCTTGTTCTGTGTACTGCATTCTGACCTCCTAAGTCGTTTAATTCGTTTAGATTAAACGCCTTTAGTTGGCCAATATAATTCGTCTAATTCGATTGCAACAGCAGCAGCATCCATATTTGCAGCAGTAACTGCAGTTCCGTTTGCTAATTCTTTTAATTGAATAGCAACGCCAGTTTTAATGGATTCGTATTCTGCGATCAAAAGGTCAACGTCAGTAGGGATTGGGTTGTTTGCAGCTGTAAGTTCGTATGCAACTTCAAGTTTATGAGGTGCAAATGCGATTAAATCGTTTCCGAAAACATCTTTAGAAACAGCGTCAACTGCTTTAATACGCAAAGCGATAACTGCTTGACCAGCTGCTTCATTGCCTGCATCAGACAAGAAAAGCATAGGCCATCCAGCGCTATCACGAGCGGCACGAACGGTATCAATAGTTGCAGAACCAGCGAGACGAACTTTAAGTTTGTCAGCTACATCTCTTAGTAAAGCATCTGCTTTAGCGAGTGATTTCATTTTTATAACTCCTTATGGTTTTTAGGGTATATCTGCCAATCCCTTGTTAAGTGTCGGGAATAGGCTAACCTGTTGTAACGTGGTAAAGAATAGGACGCTTGCATAATAGTTTATAAAATCAATATGTTAGATATTAAAAGCTGCCAAAAACTATTTGATAACTGATTAAATGGTAATAGGGCTATCGTAAAGAAATGATCTATTAATAGATAACTGATGCAATCTTTGATATAGATAGTTGGGAGACTTTTAA
>CAZRNW010000155.1:0-7957 GCA_964601535.1 uncultured Flavobacteriaceae bacterium | reverse complement strand
GGGCAAATTCCCTTACTTTAGTTGTTGAGATATTTCCTAACTGAACTTTTATGTACACGCCGAATAATCCTGCTTGCTTTTGTTTGAAAACGTTTGTTTTATTCCAAACATAAAACGCTCCTTTATCAATTGCGGGGGGTTGGTTTGGTAACTGTGCGCGGAATTGAAGTGTATTATCCGTTTCGGAAACATCAACTTTAAACTCCTTCACAAGAAGGGCTTTTTCTTCTTCTTGAATTAATTTTAAAAACTCTTCTACGCCAATTTTATTGATTAAATATTTGATTCTTGCTTTATGTCTGCTTGCTCTTTCGCCATATCTGTCAAATACACGAATGCTAGCTTCCAAAAATGGAATTAGTTTTTCTTCCGGTAAAAATTCAAATGCAGTTTGTGCTAAAAAAGGTTGCGCGCCTAATCCGCCGCCCACTAAAACCTTAAAGCCACGTTGTTCATTTTCTATTTTTGGAATAAAACCAAAATCATGAATATACGTTACAGCTGTATCTTTATCGTTGTTCGAAAATGCAATTTTAATTTTGCGTCCCAGTTCTTGTCCGAATGGTTTGCGTAAGAAATAAGAAAACACAGAGTGTGCATAAGGAGAAACATCAAACAATTCGTTCGGATCAATTCCTGCTTCAGCTGATGCGGTTACATTACGAACCGTATTTCCGCAAGCTTCACGTAAAGTAATATCATCTTGTTCTAATTTAGCCCACAACTCCGGCGTTCTGTCTAAACTCACATGGTGAATTTGAATGTCTTGTCTGGTTGTTAAATGCAAATTGCCATTCGAGTATTCATCGCTGATGTCAGCGATACGCAATAATTGTTTTGCCGAAACCTTTCCAAACGGCAATTTAATACGTATCATCTGAACACCCTGCTGACGTTGTCCGTAAACACCACGCGCTAAACGAAGGCTACGGAATTTCTCTTCGTGAATTTTTCCTTCACGGAACTGGCGGATTTTTTTCTCCAGATCAATGATGTCTTTTTCCACCAGCGTTTTTTTGCTGTTGCTTATATTTTCTATTTCTGTTCTAAAACTTTGCATTTTCCTTTAGTTGTTCCCTCCCTTGGGAGGGTTAGGGAGGTATAATAAATAAAAAACCCTTCTCGTGTTAGCGGAAGGGCTTGGTACTATAGTCGGTTAGTTTGTTACACTCGAATAAGTTTTCCCTTCAGCAAATAATCGTTCTTGCAGCAGCGCATCCACATCATCATAGTGTGAACAAAAAAGGAAACTGTATTTAAATTGTTTTTCATTTTAACGATGCAAAGTAATGCATAGATTTTTAATCTGCCAAGAAAAAACTAAACTATTTTTCTTTCTCCTACTTAATTAATAGGAGTTTATTACTTGTAAATATTGTATTTACTGCAATCCGAACTTTTTAATAAGCTTATTTTCTCGGCGCAAAATATCGCTTAAACTGGTTTTGGAAAGGATTTTTATGCTGGCTTCGCGTACTTCGAGTATAACATCGCGTAATCCGCAGACATCTTCGCCGATGCATTCTTTACATGGTTCATAAAAGTTTAAGCTTACACAAGGGAGTAATGCTATTGGTCCGCCAGTAGAACGGATGATATTGCTAAGCATAACTTCCTCCGGATGTTTTATTAATTGATAGCCGCCTCGTGCTCCCATTTTACTTTCAACATAACCGATTTTTTTCAAATCAACCATGATGGCCTCTAAGAATTTCCTTGGAATCTTTTCATTTTTCGAGATTTCCGATATCTTTAACGGACGATGCTCGCCGTAGTGTTTGGCTAGTGCCAGTAAGGCTTTTATGGCGTATTTGGTTTTCTTTTGCAGCATGATTTAAACTTATCCCATAGGGACCACTTTGTGGCGGGTGTAAATATACTACTAATTTAGTAGGAATTAAAACCTACTCCGTTTTGAACTTTTTTAATCCGATTCTCAAACCAAGATTAGCTGTAATTAATGGATTTTGTCCGTGATCCATAAACATATGTGTTGCGCTAACACTTATGGCAGGATAGATCCAGCTAAAAAATCCTTTTTTATAGAACGGCTTGAAGTTATACCCCACTTCTACATCTGCGCCACTCCTGTGAAAAATCCCGGGAGCATTTCCCATTGCAGATTCCCCCGGGTGCTCCATATAGGTGTGGTGACCTACTTCGTGATGATGCGCAAAACCGCCACCTACAAAAAAACCACAGTCAAAGTTGTAACGATAGTTGAAAGTGATTGGTCCAACAATATCCATAGTCGAAAAATTATAAACCTCTTTGGCTTTAATATCAATACTGCTATGTTGATTTAAAAAAATACCCAAGCCGCCATAAACCCCACTCACAAAAGATGTGTTTTGTGTGCCGTTGGCTAATCCGCCTTCTAAATAAACTTTAAGCTTGTTGTTTTGACCTTTAACAGTTTGCACAATTATCATTGCACATAACACTACACTTTTTGTGGTTTTCATAATTATATGATTTAAAAAGTAGTGGTGTTGTCATAAGGGGTTTTGTGTTTCTTACCCAACTATACGCGCTTACTTAAATAAAGGTTAGGTTGCTTTTGCAAAAAAGTGTTAATTTCAGGCTTTAAATCAAATTATATGCCTGTCATTCTTCCTGTAAAAGGTGTTTCCCCTGCGTTCGGAAAAAATTGTTTTATCGCGCCCAATGCAACTGTTGTTGGCGATGTTATTATTGGTGATGATTGCAGCATTTGGTTTAACGCAGTTGTCCGCGGCGATGTAAACAGCATCCGTATTGGAAATAAAGTAAACATACAAGACGGCGCGGTGTTGCATTGCACTTACGAAAAGACAAAAGTGTTTTTGGGAAACAATGTTTCTGTCGGACATAACGCAATTGTTCATGGCTGCAAAGTTCATGACAATGTATTAATAGGTATGGGCGCAATTGTGATGGATAATTGTGAGATTGGAAGCAACACTATTATTGCGGCAGGCGCGGTTGTAACAGAAGGAACTATTGTGCCAAGCGGTTGTATTTTTGCAGGAGTGCCTGCTAAAAAAGTAAAAGATATTTCTGAGGAATTAATTAGCGGTGAGATAAATCGTATCGCCAATAATTATTCGATGTATTCCAGTTGGTTTAAATAATGTTTCTCGCTCCAAAGGAGCCCCTTCGGGGCAGAGACGCTAATCCCGATAGCTATCGGGAGCAGGGGTTACAGCTGCAAATGTTTTGATTTAATTTCTTTTCCGAAAAATTTTCCGGCGTGAACATCAAAGTTGGTTGTGTCGCCTGTTGTGAAAAACTCCGTTGAATTTCCTTTACTACATTTGGCCTCCATTTCAGGATGCCGCTTCAAATAATCTTTCAATCCTTTTGCTACAATTTCTCCCTGTGTAATTAAAGCCACGTTCTCCGGAACAAATTTCTTTATCTTATTAATTAATAAAGGATAATGTGTGCAGCCCAAAATAATCGTATCGATTTTCGGAGAGCGGCTCATTAAATTATCGATATGCTTTTTCACTTCCGCATCTGCTTCATCCGAATTGTGTTTCCCTGCTTCCACTAGAGGTACCCAAAGCGGACAAGCTTCCTGATAAACTTTTACTTCCGGATGAAATTTCAAAACTTCAATCGGATAGGATTGTGATAAAACCGTTCCTGTTGTTCCTAAAACACCAATGTGTTTTGTTTTGGTATAATTGCCTGCAAGTTCTGTTGTAGGACGAATCACCCCAAGCACCCTTCTTGTTGAATCAATATTCGGTAAATCTTTTTGCTGAATGTTTCTTAAGGCTTTTGCGGAAGCTGTATTACAAGCGAGAACAACTAAATGACAATTCATATCAAACAATTGTTTCACACATTCCAAAGTAAGCTCATAAACTTCTTCGAAGCTTCGTGAACCATAAGGTGCCCTTGCATTATCTCCTAAATACAAAAAATCATATTCAGGCAATTCTTTTACTATCTCTTTCAAAATAGTTAATCCGCCGTAACCTGAATCAAAAATACCAATAGGATTATATTTTTTCTTTTCGTTCATTAAAAAGAAAGGTCTAAACAAAAAATGATTTCGTAACGCTGGTTTACTTTATAGTTATTTTCTTTGAAAACCATTTTATCAGATTGGAGTATTCTTCCTTCTACACTCAAACTTACACTTTTATAGGGTTTATACTCAACACCTGCAGTTGTTCCCATTACATGATCGCCAAAATTTAAAGCGCCGGTTACAACGGCGTCCGGATCTGATAAATATTCCCCGCGCAAATACAGGTAGGATTTTTTTACATATTGGTATTTAACAGTAGCCAATCCGCTATAAAAAACCGCCGTTCCGGCACTGTCTTTTAATGAAGAGTTCTCCTGCCATCCGTAATTAGCCTCGAGTGCAAGGGTGAGTTTTTTTACATTAATGGTTGCATAAATATTATTGTAATACCTTCTGTGTTTTGTTGAAATGCTGTCCGGTGTTTCATCACCTGTAATAAAATTATAGGTTGCTGATACGTTTTTATTGGGGTCGTAAACCGCAGAAAGGCCAAGCAGCTTATCCGTATTATTATCCACTATAGTATTAAAACTATTAAAAGCGTTTACCTGTATGGATAATTTCGAATTTAAAACACAGGTGAGTTTAGCGCCCGTAAAATAATATGGCTCGTAATTATTAACCAGTGACGTACTTGATGTAATATTTTCTCTGGGCTGAATACTTTCAATACCAATGTGTGAACGGAATACCCCCGCGTCGAACCAGAATTTTTTTAAAAAACGAACGCCCCCGTGTGCCTCTTGTACCATGTTAAGCTCCGAAGGCCAAATAGCTTTGGGAATGTCGCCAAAATGCAGTCCGAATTTGCCCCGCACGTTTTTGCTGTTGTATTGCATGGAAAGCTGAATAATATTCAATCCGAACTCCTTATTGCGAGGAGCCATAACAGGTATCTGAACAAAACCGTTGTTTTCGATTTCGTCTGTGTAATAGGCATAATAAGTGCTGATGTAGCCGCCAACGCTTAGTACGGCGTCCTCATTTCCCTTTTGACAGAAATTGAGGCAGCCGAATTGGTCTGCAGTATCGCGGGCCACTATTAATTTACCTGCTAAGGTGTCTTGGCAAAAAATATCCGGCATATTGAAAAAAGCAAGAATAAAATACAAATGCAGGCCGAGTTTTTCCATTGATACAAAACTAACAATTTCTTTTCGCATTGTAAGAGCTAATCGTATTTTTGTATCATGTTTAATAAGGAGCTTGACCCCGATGATTATTACCTCAGCCCGGAAGGCTATGTGATTTTTACCGAAAAATACCTTTTAAAGCGCGGGTTTTGCTGTAAAAACGGATGTAAGCATTGTCCATATGGCTATAATGTGAAAACAGGGAAGTTTGATAAGAAAGACGAAGGGAAAAAAGATTAAATTTGAATAGATTAACTATGGATGTAAAAGTATTTCAGGAGCATGTTTTAAATGGAATCCCAAAGGAATTGCCTGTAGCAAAAGCTTTTGATGCCGCTATTAATCACGCACCAAAGCGAAAAGATATTTTAAGTAATGATGAAAAAAAATTAGCGATCAGAAATGCCTTGAGATATTTCGACTCAAAACATCATTCGGTTTTAGCAAAAGAGTTTGCAGAAGAATTAAAAACCTACGGCCGCATTTACATGTACCGTTTCCGTCCTGATTACAAAATTTATGCGCGGCCAATTAATGATTATCCTCATCAAAGCAAACAAGCTGCTGCCATTATGCACATGCTGAGCAATAATCTGGACTATGCAGTTGCACAACATCCGCACGAATTGATTACTTACGGCGGTAACGGAGCTGTGTTTCAAAACTGGGCGCAATATTTATTGACGATGCAATATTTGTCAGTAATGACAGATGAACAAACTTTAGTTTTGTATAGCGGACATCCCATGGGATTATTCCCTTCGCATAAAGATGCGCCTCGCGTTGTGGTGACCAACGGAATGATGATACCGAATTACAGTAAACCTGATGATTGGGAAAAATTTAATGCATTGGGCGTAACGCAATACGGACAAATGACTGCGGGCTCGTTTATGTATATTGGTCCGCAAGGAATTGTGCACGGCACTACCATTACGGTGATGAATGCCGCTCGTAAAATTTCAAAATCAGAAGAAGACAGAAAAGGAAAATTATTTATTACTGCGGGTTTAGGTGGTATGAGCGGTGCCCAACCAAAAGCAGCGCGCATTGCGGGATTGGTTTCTGTTACAGCAGAAATAAATCCTAAAGCCGTAAATACGCGTCACTCACAAAAATGGGTGGATGAAGTGTTTGATAGTTTAAATAATTTAATTCCAAGAATTATAAAAGCCGTTGCAGATAAAGAAGCTGTTTCGTTGGCTTATCAGGGAAATGTTGTTGATTTGTGGGAGCGATTAGTAAAAGAAAACATAAAAGTTGATATCGGTTCAGATCAAACATCATTACATAATCCTTGGGCAGGAGGATATTATCCGGTTGGTTTCTCATTGGAAGAAAGTAATAAAATGATGGCGGAGAATCCCACACAATTTAAAACAGAAGTTCAGAAAACATTAGTTCGTCATATTAATGCGGTCAATACTTTACACGCAAAGGGGATGTATTTCTTCGATTACGGAAATGCATTTTTATTAGAGGTGTCGCGCGCGGGTGGAGATGTGTTTAAAAATAAAGCTGCGGGCGAATTCAAATACAATTCTTACGTACAGGATATTTTAGGTCCGATGTGTTTTGATTATGGATTTGGTCCATTCCGTTGGGTGTGTACAAGTGCGAATGAAAATGATTTACGCAAGACAGATGAAATTGCGTTAGGCGTTTTAGAAGCAATGCACAAAACTGCTCCTGAAGAAATTAAACAACAATTAAGCGATAATATTATTTGGATTCGCGATGCGATGAAAAATAATTTAGTGGTAGGTTCTCAGGCAAGAATTTTATATGCAGACAGTGAGGCCCGAGTAAAAATTGCAGAAGCGATTAATAAAGCAATCGCCGAAGGAAAAATTACAGCGCCTGTTGTTTTGGGAAGAGATCATCATGATGTGAGCGGAACAGATTCTCCGTACAGGGAAACATCCAACATTTACGACGGTTCCAAATTTACTGCTGATATGGCAGTACAAAATTTTGTCGGCGATGCGTTTCGTGGTGCGACCTGGATTAGTTTACACAACGGCGGCGGTGTTGGCTGGGGAGAAGTAATTAATGGTGGCTTTGGTTTGGTGTTAGACGGAAGTACAGATGCCGACAGAAGATTAAAACAAATGTTATTCTGGGATGTAAATAATGGAATCGCCAGAAGAAGCTGGGCCAGAAATAACGAAGCTTTGTTCGCCATAAAGCGGGAGATGGCACGTACCCCAAATTTAAAAGTAACATTGCCTAATTTAGTTGATGATAATTTACTTAACAATTTAAATTTTTAGTCATGAAACGTTTACTGTTTGCTTTGTTTTTAATTTCTGCGTTTAAGATAAACGCTCAAATTAGCTTTATGTATTCCGACAAAAACATGAATACCTACAGCATCAAGGAAACAGAATTAAAATATGACCCCACACAAAAAGAAGAAAGTTCAAGCGGTTTGTACAATGGCGGCGAACCAAAAATAAAAATAATTACGCCCCATGAGCTGAATAAAATTTCCGTTTTATTTGAAGAAGCTCTTTCCGATTCATTATCGCACGAAAAAGGCAGACAAATGGGAACAGGATTATTTATCCGTTACAATAAAACAAAAGTGGATAAAAAAATCATTATCAAGTACGATTCCGAAATGCAAAAGAAAATTGAAGAAACTTTAAAGGGCTTATTGTAAATTAATTATTCGTTAATGAAACGCCTATTCTTTCTCCTTATACTGACTCCTCTATTCTCTCTCTCCCAACTGCAGGACATAAAAATCATTATCCCTAAGGACTTTGGTTTTTCTTATATGGACTTTGTCCAGTTT
>CAZRNW010000154.1:0-7961 GCA_964601535.1 uncultured Flavobacteriaceae bacterium | reverse complement strand
CTGAAATTATTCAGCACAATCCTTATCTTTATCCCCATGTTAATTACAGCCGAAACACCAATAAAATTCGACAGGAAAAAGCAAAAAGATACTACTCTTTTAACGCTTTATAAAAATATCTTAAAACCGCGCATGATAGAAGAGAAAATGCTTCTCTTATTACGTCAGGGCAGAATCGCAAAATGGTTCAGCGGTATTGGTCAGGAAGCAATCTCGGTTGGTGTGGCAAGTGCTTTACAAAAAGATGAATTTATTTTACCGATGCACCGCAATTTAGGTGTATTCACCACAAGGGAAATTCCTTTAAACCGTTTGTTCTCACAATTTCAGGGAAAGCCCGGTGGTTTTACACAAGGGCGCGACCGTTCTTTTCACTTCGGTACACAAGAATATAAAATTGTCGGAATGATTTCACATTTAGGTCCGCAGTTAGGCGTAGCAGATGGGATCGCGCTTGCGAATAAATTAAAAGAAGATAAAAAAGTTACAGTTGTATTCAGTGGCGACGGCGGTGCCAGTGAAGGAGATTTTCATGAAAGTGTAAATACAGCTGCTGTTTGGGATTTGCCGGTAATTTTTGTGATTGAAAATAATGGTTATGGATTAAGCACACCAAGTAACGAACAATTCAAATGCAAATCATTTGCCGATAAGGCAATTGGTTATGGTATAGAAGGTGTAACTGTGGATGGAAATAATGTATTGAAAGTTTATGAAACCGTAAAAAATTTAGCTGAATCCATTCGGGAAAACCCGCGCCCTGTTATTTTAGAATGCGTTACTTTCCGCATGCGTGGTCATGAAGAAGCGAGCGGAACAAAATATGTTCCTAAAGAATTATTTGAGGTTTGGGGCAAAAAAGATCCTGTAAATAATTTCGAAAGATTTTTAATTAATGAAGGCGTTATTACCGAAGAACTAATTGAAAAAATACGGGCAGATATTAAAAAGGAGATTGAAGATAATCTTGAAATTGCATTTGCAGAAACATTGCCGCCTCCTGATACAGAAAAGGAACTTTCTGAAATGTATAAACCTTACGAAGTAAGAGATACAACTCCTGCAGATGGTTCTAAAAGCGAAAAGCGTTTAATTGATGCAATTTCCGATGCCATGCGATTAGCAATGCGCAAACATGATAATCTGGTTTTAATGGGACAGGATATTGCTGAATATGGCGGTGTATTTAAAATTACAGAGGGTTTTGTTGAAGAATTTGGAAAAGGCAGAGTGAGAAATACACCCTTATGCGAATCAGCAATTTTAGGAGCAGGTTTTGGTCTGTCCATCAACAATCATAAAGCGATGGTTGAAATGCAGTTTGCTGATTTTGTAAGTGAGGGCATGACACAAATTGTAAATAATTTAGCCAAGAGTCATTATAGGTGGGGACAAAACGCAGATGTTGTTGTAAGAATGCCGACAGGAGCAGGAGTAGCAGCAGGGCCTTTTCATAGTCAGAGTAACGAAGCCTGGTTTTTTAAAACGCCGGGATTAAAAATTGCTTATCCTGCTTTTCCTTCCGATGCGAAAGGATTATTGTTAACCGCATTTGAAGATCCGAATCCCGTGATGTTTTTCGAGCATAAGGCTTTGTACAGAAGTATTACGGAAAATATTCCTGATGATTATTATACGATTCCGTTTGGTAAGGCAAAACTATTGCGTGAAGGAAATGATGTGACGATTGTGAGTTATGGATTGGGAGTTCACTGGGCACTGGAAACTTTGAATGAAAACAAAAACATTAGTGCCGATTTAATCGATTTAAGAACATTGGCGCCTTTGGATATAGAAACTATTTTTGAATCGGTAAAGAAAACAGGAAAAGTAATTGTTTTGCATGAAGACACTTTAACCGGCGGAATAGGAGGGGAGATTGTTTCTTTAATCAGTGAAAATTGTTTCGAATATTTAGACGCTCCTGTAATGCGTGAAGGCAGTTTAGATACCCCGGTTCCGATGAATGCTGATTTGGAGATAAATTTTCTGCCAAAAGAGCGTTTTAAGCAAAAACTTAACATTCTTTTAGAGTATTAGAAAAATAAACTCCGTATTTTTAATCATTAAATCTTAAAACATGAAAAAAACTACATTAATTATTCTAACAGCAGCCGCAATCATCACTTCAGCTTTTACCGCTACAATGGTATGGAAAGTTGATACAAAAGAAACAAAAATAAAATGGGAATTACCGAATAATCCCGGTCATAAAGGAACATTCTCTAATCCGAGTTTGGTTATAGATTTTGATAAAGCAAAATTATCCGAATCAAAAATGATCGCATCGATTGAAGTTAAAACTATTGATGGTGGCGATCCGAAATTAAATAATCACTTATTACAAGCTGATTTTTTTGACGCAGAAAAGCATCCTCTCATTGCATTTACTTCAACCGAAATAAAAGCAGCAGGTGATTCTTACATAGCGAAAGGAACCCTTAGAATGAAAGACTCTGTTAAAGTTGTTGAAATACCTTTTACTTTCACGGAGGACGGAAAAGAGAAAGCTACTTTCAGCGGCACCTTAACTATTAACGCTTCTGATTATGGTGTAATGAAGAAAAGTAACGATCCTGCAAAAGCAGACAAGGATAAAACTATTATTTATCTCACCGTACCTGTTGCTAAATAAATTTCACTTATTTGAGTATTAAAAAATTTATATCTTCCGTTTTTTACGAAAGCTCGGCAAAGTTCGCCCTGTTCAGGAATAAAAAACGGAAGTTTATGAATTTGGGTTTTGCCGGTTCAGGTAAATTTGAAATCCTTCCAGAAGATAAACCCGATGCGCATCACATTGCGCTATATATGAAATTGCTGAATTTAGTTCCGGATATTAGCAATGGAAACAAAGATTATAAAGTACTGGAAATAGGATGTGGCAGAGGCGGCGGCTGTTATGTGATGCATCGCTATTATAAACTTTCCGAGATCACGGGCGTCGACCGTAGTCCGGCAAATATTAAATTAGCTTCGCGTTTAGTTAAAGGTATAAAGTTCATTGTAGGTAACGCAAATGATTTTGAAATTCAGGAAAAATACAACCTTGTTGTTAATCTTGAATCTTCTCATGCTTATGCTTCAAGACTTGATTTTTTCAGGAAAGTATCTTCTGCTTTATTACCCGGTTCTTATTTTGCTTTCGGGGATTTAATTGGTAAAGCAAATCTCGAAAAAGTGCAGCATATGTTTACCGAAAGCGGATTGAAGATTTTGCAATTTGAAAATATAAATGAAGGTGTAATAAATTCGGTGACAAAAAACAGCCCGGAACAATATCCTCTTCTTACAAAATTCCCCTATTTATTTCCACAGCGGATGCATAATTTTTCTGTGAGTCTTCACTCCAAATCGTTTAGGGGTTTAAAAGAGGATAGATTACTTTACCGGCTTTATCTTTTGCAGAAAGTGTAAGCTTTAACTTCTTCTTGAAGTAGCTTGTTTAGCCAATTCTTTACGTATAACTTTCCTTACCTGCTGGTAATGGTTCTTCAGGAGAATATCAATATTGCTTTTATCATCGGTAAGCACATTAGAACCTGATTCTTTAAAAGTACTGACAGGAAGAACATAATTAACCAGTGGTCCGCCTTTAATAAGGACATCATCCGAAATATTCAGATTGGCCAATTCGAATTTTTCTTTGGTCGCCATGAATAAGACATCACCGCGGTCATCCGACATTAAAGGATTAAAAATGTTGACCTGAAATCCGGCAGCGTTCAGGGTTTTAACAATGGAAGGAATAAAAGAATTATCAGAAAAACCGCTTACACCGCCGTGCTCAAGAATTAAAGTACCGTTATCATTCAGCAGTTCTTTCAAACGTGTAAAACTTTCTAATGTGATAAGCTGGGCAGGAACGCTTTCGCCAATGATTACATCAAGTATAATTACATCATATTTTTTTTTAGCGACGTTGATAAAATATCTGCCATCAGTAATGGCATGATCTTTATGCGCCGGCATTCCAAAATATTTTACACCAAAATCATAAATGCGCTGGTCAATCTCAACAGATTCAACCTGAAAATTATGTTTGCTTAAAACAGAATACAAGCTCCCTGCACCTAAACCGATAAGCAGGGCAGATTCTTTCTTAGGTACAAAATTCAAAAGCTGATTGGTGAAATTAACGTAGTACATCAAACTTTGGGTGGGCATATCCACAAATACATAGTTCTGCTGGATATTATTGGTTTTTAATTTTCTGATATTTGCTTCTCCGCCACCGGGAGTTTTTATCACTTCATCAACTACTTTTAATTCACCTAATAAGCCTTCTGAGTGTTCCAGTAATTTCTGATTTAGTTTTTCGTATTGCTCTTTAATGTTATCCTGATTTAAAAGAAGAAAGCCAAGCAATAAGCCGATGGATAATGTGAGTGTGTTCTTGTTTGAAATTAATTTCTCCTTTAACAAAACAACCATTCCTATTACTGCAACAGCAAGTCCTAATACCCTTACCGGTGTGGTTATGCCGTAATTCGGTATAATCATAAATCCGAAAATCAAAGTAAAAAGAATTCCTCCGCAGGTGGAGATGGCGTAAATATTTCCGGCTGATCTTCCGGATTCTTCTGCTTTTTTTGTTATTTGGAAAATAATCATCGGACTAATCATTCCCATTAAAAAGATAGGGAAGAAAAGAAAGAATAATTCAGAAAGTATGAGTCCGGTAAAAAAGGAAAACGAAATTGTTTTTTGCATGATGAAATTGCCTATAGAAGGCATGAGTAATACAGCGATGCCGCTCGTAATAAACACCCATACAATTTTTTGAGGCGATTGAAATTTCGGTTTCGTTGTCACATAACCGCCGTAATAGTAGCCTGTCATCAAGGCCAAAAGCGTAATTGAAAGAGTAGCTGCCCAGCTGTATAATGAGGCACCAAAAAAAGGAGTTAATAATTTGGCACCGGCAATTTCGGTGACCATTACAACGCCACCTTCAATAAATGAAATGAAATAAAGTTGTTTTAATTTCATAGACTTTGTTTTTATTTCTTAGCATCTGCTAAAAACTGAGCCAAACCTTTATCAGTTAAAGGATGATTCAGTAAAGCAGTGATTGCACTTAAAGGACAAGTTGCTACATCTGCTCCTGCTTTTGCACATTGCACAATATGCAAAGGATGTCTGATGGAAGCCGCTAAGATTTCAGTTTCAAAACCATGTACATCATAAATGGTGCGGATTTCTTCAATCAATCCCATTCCATCCACACTAATATCATCTAAACGCCCGATAAAAGGCGATACATAAGTAGCACCAGCCTTTGCAGCTAAAAGAGCCTGTCCTGCACTGAACACAAGTGTACAATTGGTTTTAATGCCTTTATCAGTAAAATATTTAATGGCCTTAACACCATCTCTAATCATAGGAACTTTCACAACAATTCGTTCGTGTAAATCGGCTAAAGCTTCACCTTCTTTAACGATGCCTTCAAAATCAGTGGCGATAACTTCCGCACTTACATCGCCGGTAACAATTTTGCAGATGTCGACATAGTGTTTTAAAATATTATTCTGGCCTTTAATGCCTTCTTTAGCCATCAGGGATGGGTTAGTGGTAACGCCGTCTAAAACGCCTAAATCTTGCGCTTCTTTAATTTGTGCCAGATTGGCTGTATCGATGAAAAATTTCATTTTTATAGGTTGTTTTTTTTTCTTGTTTTAAATTTCCTTAATCAAACAGAGTCATGGTGAGCCTGCCGAACCACAAAAATAGAATAAGGTAGTTTATTTACTACGAATGTTTATAGAATGTTGATGATTTTCCTTAAGGAGCGGAAAGCAGAGATGATTTACTGCCTGCTCTCAATATTACGGAGCACCTTACCGGTACCGGCGTTTATATAGGCACTTTGGGTGGTGTACATTTCAGCTTCACATTTTTTGCAGGGCTCGAGGTGGTAGAAGTGCCACACAAAATAATAATCTTTCTTTTCGGTATCATAATCGGTGCTTATTTCGCCGTATAAATTACTGCTGTAATTTTTAAGAATTGAATCGGAATTTACAGCTATTTTTTTAGCCTCTTCGAAAGCAATTACTTTAACTCCCGCTTTTTTTATACTGCCCGGTAAACGGGTATAATTTTTAAAAGCTACATCCTTTATAACACCTTTTCCTAATTTGTATTCGATGGTAAAAACAACATGGCTCTCTTTTACATTAGGAAAATTGAAAGAATAGAAGAGAGTAAAAGCATTCAAAACATTGTCTTTTGTGTGTGCGTCAGACTTAATGAATTTTACATTTGATTTAAAGGCTGCGCTGCCTATTTCATCAGTAATAACTTTTTCACATTTCTTTTTGATACTGTCAGGTGCAACTGCTCCATAAATAGTCTGGGAAAAGTTTTCTAAACTAAGTATCACTAAAAAGGAAAGTATGAGTAGTTTTAAATTCATTTTTTACAAAAAGATGGGTAAGCTACTCTCATCGCACCGCTACAACCGCCTACCCTTGCTCCGTTCCCGACCTGGGGGATTTGGCAGGAGCTGGTCGTGAAAGACTTACCCACCGCCGCAAAATTAACATTTATTTTAATTTCACGAATAAAATAGCAAACTTTGTAAGCAATATTTACGTTATTTGTGCTAGTATAATATGCAGATTTCCATAGTAATACCTTTAAAAGACGAAGCCGAATCGCTCCCCGAATTGCACGATTGGATTGTTAAGGTAATGGATGCTAATAGCTTCAGTTACGAACTGCTTTTTATTGATGATGGGAGTAAGGATAATTCCTGGAAAATAATTGAAAGTCTCCGTCAGAAAAACCAAAATGTTAAAGCCATCAAATTCCGTCGTAATTACGGAAAATCACCCGCCCTTTTTGTGGGTTTTGAAGCTGTTAAAGGCGATGTTGTAATTACTATGGATGCCGATTTGCAGGATAGTCCGGATGAAATTCCGGAACTCTATAAAATGATTACCTCAGATGGTTTTGATTTGGTGAGCGGCTGGAAAAAGAAAAGGCACGACAATGCAGTCACAAAAAATCTCCCTTCAAAACTTTATAATTGGACAAACAGAAAAATCTCAGGCATTAAATTGCATGATATGAATTGCGGTTTAAAAGCATATAGGAAAGAGGTTGTAAAAAGCATTGAGGTTTACGGTGAGATGCATCGTTTTATTCCTGTTTTAGCTAAGAATGCAGGTTTTGATAGAATTGGCGAGAAGGTTGTGCAGCATCAAGCAAGAAAATACGGTAGCAGTAAATTTGGTTGGGACAGATTCATAAATGGTTTTTTGGATTTAATGACCATTACTTTCCTTTCAAAATTCGGAAAACGTCCTATGCATTTTTTTGGTTTGGTAGGCACACTAATGTTTTTTATTGGTTTTGCTGCAGCTATTTATTTAGGAGTGGATAAACTTTATCATGTCTTTAATCATATTGCAGCAAGGAAAATTGCAGACAGGCCTTTGTTTTATATTTCATTAACTACAATGATATTGGGTTCGATGATGTTTCTGGCAGGATTTTTAGGGGAATTAATATTGAGAAATTCTTCAGTACGCAACAATTATTTAATTGAGCAGGAAATAAATTAATGGTTTCAGAAACCAATAAAAGGCCGCCCCGAATTCCGCTTACGCCTGAAGAAGTACAGGACTTCATCCGTCTTAAAAAACATAAAGAGCGCGTAAAAACCGAAAGATTTAAAAGAACCAAAACTTATAAAGTACTTAATGTATTTAATGTTATCTGCATTATCATTTATACCGAAATTGTTTTCGCTTTTCTTGGTTCGTGTAATTTTACGACACATTATATAAAATCGAAAGACATTTATTACAGTGATGAAATCAGGGATGGTAAAAGGAGTTACAGCAGCGTAGTATTTAAAACTGTAAATGATAAAGCATACGATGTAAGTGTAAGAGACACTTGTTTGCTTCCTGAAAATTTTTCCGGTTTAATGGTTGGTAGCGATTGGTTAT
>CAZRNW010000153.1:0-8020 GCA_964601535.1 uncultured Flavobacteriaceae bacterium | reverse complement strand
CATCATTCTTATCCCAGATCGTAATGGTATTTCTAAAAGATTCAGAAAGAAATTTTTTATAATACGACCTTTCGGAATTAGTTATGATATTGGAGAATACTAAATAAAATTTGGCCTTAGTATTTGTGCTTGCAATTGTATTAAAAACGTGCTCAACCTCTCGTGCAAAATAAGCCCTTGAGTTCGGATTATTATTCGCTTTTATTTCTACATAGTAATCGAATTTTGTATCAGCTAAGTCAACTTTTACTTCCAGGCTATTAACCGATATTTTAATATCCTTCATCAAACCGATTCCAAGTAATTCATCAAGAACTCGATGAACTAAATCTTTGAAGGCTTCTATGTTTGTAGGTTCTTTCATTTACACCACTATATTTGCTTTTTGCTCAAAGTATTTAAATGCTCAACTATCCACTCCATTCTTTCTAAAACTTTTATAATAAGAGCATCTAATATTTTTTGAATATCTTCTTGTGTTAGCGGTTTATCATAGAGCTTTTTAATGAATGACTCATTTTTATGATCAAGATAAATGCCATATGAATAAGTATCCAAACGAACGCTTAAATCAATGTGGGCACCCAGGTTTTCAGTCCCACCTTTCCTAAAACCATGCAATCCATAAGAAAAACTTAATTTGTCATTACCTCGTAGACTTTCTTCTTTTTTCCAAAATTCTTCGACCTCGGCTATACTGTGTACTATCCTATTCCCACATGTCCAACTTGCTGTTTGGCTAAAGAAGGCCTCATTAAATTCATCCATCATCTTTTGGATTATTTGCTGAAACAAAGGCTTTACTCCTTTCTCAAAGATGTTTTGAAGTAATTCATATGTGGCTGGTGTTTTTATTTCATCGGATTGCAATGACTTTATCCTCTCTTTTACTGCTTTTAACCTTGCATCAACTGGGTTTAGGTTTTGTTCAATTTCTTTATCCAGTTCTTGTTCCAGTTCTTCAATACTTGGTAATTCACCTTTAATATCTTCTGGTAACAATTGGTTAATTTTATATTCTGCAATACCAATTGGTTTGCTTGTATCGCGCAAAGCATACTCTGCAACTATTTTATCTTTTGTTTTGCAAAGTATTAAACCAATGGATGGTTCGTCGTACTGTCCTTTAAGTTTATCATCTGCCAAACCTAAATACAAATTCATTTTACCAACGTACTCGGGTAAAAATTCTCCTATTTTTAATTCAATTACAATATGCCTTCGTAATCCGGTGTGGTAAAACAAAAGGTCTAAAAAATATTCTTTTTCTCCGGCTTTTAATAAGTATTGTTTTCCTTTAAACGCAAAACCATCTCCCAGCTCCAGTAATACTTTAATAATATTTTCAATAAGTCCGTTTTCAAGGTCGCGCTCTTTTGCTTCTTTCCCTAAAGAAAGGAAATCGAAATTATAGGGGTCTTTAAATAATTGTTGTGTGAGGTCGCTGTTAAAATCGGGTATAGTTTGTTTAAAGTTGTTTGTTAAAGCGCCTTGGCGTTTGTGTAATTCACTTTCAATTTGAAGTACCATTACATTTCTGCTCCAGCCATGCTCAACAGTTTTTTGTATGTAAAATAAGCGATGGTCAGTTTCTTTTACCTTATCGAGTAGGGTTATATGATGGTACCAGGATATTTGTGCAAGTGGCGCTTGCACAACTGTAACTTATTGATTATCACTATTTTCTAATTGTGCAGACGGCGCCTGCACAATTAAGAAATTGGGGTAGGCTTCAGCAAAAGCCCGCATGTATTTGATATTGCGTAGGGATAATCCCTGCATATCAGGAAATTCCGATTTAAGATCTTTGGAAAGTTTGTCAATTATTTTTGTACCCCAACCATCTGTTTTTTGTTGTTCAAGAATGATCTTTCCAATTTCCCAATATACTTTTAGTAATTCAGCATTAACCGATAATGCCGCGCGTGTTTTAGCCTGCTTAATTTTTGTTTTAAGCTCTGCTAGAATATCAATGTATTTATTTGGTAATAAATTGCTCACTAAACTAAACTGTTTAAATTCTTTTCAATTCGTTTTTGTAATTCGTTGCTTTTTGCAAACTGTTCTTTTAAAGTGGCTTTAAGGCCTTTCATTTTTTCTTCAAAAGGGATAAGATCAATTTCTGCATCCTCGCTGCCAACATAAATACCTGGCGTTAATTTGTAATCTTGTTTAATTACTTCTTTTAATGCAGCAGACTTACAAAATGCTTGCACATCTTTATATTTACCTTTTATGTTTCGCCAGTTGTGGTAAACATCAGCAATCTTTTTTATTTCAGTATCCGTTAAAACACGTAGTCGGCGGTTGGTCATTTCACCCATTTTGTTGGCGTCAATAAAAAGTATTTCATCTTTACGTTCGCGGTGTAGTTTATTTCCTTTACGTGTTTTACTCAAGAAAAATAAACAAGCAGGAATACCTGTAGTTAAAAATAATTTATCCGGTAAACGCACAATGCAATCAATCATGCCTTCATTCAACATGTGTTCACGCACATTGCGTTCGCCTTTAGTATTAGAAGTCATTGCACCATTTGCCATAACAATTCCAGCAGTACCATTATTACTTAAATGATACCATGCAGTTTGAAACCACATGTAATTTGCGCTACCATCGGTAACAACAGGATCGTTGCTATCTTTTATTTTAAATAGGCGAGGATCATTTTCAGGGAGGTCATCAGGATGCCATTGGCTAACATTAAAGGGTGGATTCATTAAAATGTAATCCGCTTTTAAATCCGGTAATTTATCATTCAATAATGAATCACCTAATTCCAACTGAAAATTTAAATCGCGCAAAGCCAAATTCATTTTTGCCAAACGCAAAGTGCCATCGTAACGTTCTTGTCCGTATATAGAAATATCTTTTTTGGTTCCAGCGTGTGCGTTAATGAATTTTAAAGATTGTACAAACATCCCACCGCTACCACAAGCTAAATCGGCAATTTTACCTTTAAGTGGTTCAATCATTTCCACTAATAAACTTACAATACAACCTGGCGTAAAGAATTGTCCGGCACCGCTTCCTTCAGCAATTGCAAAACGGCCAATGTAGAACTCATAGATTCTTCCTAATACATCACTTTCAGGATTATGTTTCTCGGAGAACTTTGGGTTGGAAAATAAATTAATAAGTCCGCCTGTTTGTCGAGGTGATAATTGGCTCTTCACAAAAATTCGAGGCAACACTCCGCGAAGTTCTGGGCGAATTTTTACAATTACGTTCTCCAATTTTTCAAAGGCATCATCAACCTTTACTTTAATATCATCTTGTTCTGCATTGTCTTGTAAATATTGCCAGGTTGCTTTTTGTGGAATTATAAAAGTGTTTTCGGAAGTGTATTCGTCTGGATCATCAAGGATATATTTCTGGTATTTTTTATCAGGAGTATAATCTTTCGATTTGGGGTCGTTTAATTTTTCAAGTAACTCTTCTCTGCGTGCTTCGTATCGTTCACTAATGTGTTTTAAGAATATTAAAGAAAGTACATAATCTTTGTATTGATTTTCTGCAACAGCACCGCGCATTTCGTCAGCACCCACCCAAAGCTCATTTTCAAAATCGATATCTGCCTTTGGCTTTTTACTAATTTCTTTTTTATGAACGTATTTATCTTGTTTTTTGGCCATATTGTTTAGGTAATTTACAATTAAATAGGAAGAGCCAATTTAGTAAAATTCCTCAGAGTATAAAAGAGTAGAATTACCTAAAAAAAGGGAGTAAAAATACCTATTTAAACCTCTTTAAAAGGAGAGGTTTCAGATATTGAGAGGGAAGTATTAATAATGAAAGCCGTTTTTTCTTTTGTTAATGTTGTGGTATCGATTTGAAGCTCAGTTTCAAATTTATTTTTTAATGTTTGGGCGTTGAGCTTTTTGCTTATTTCAAAGTCTTTGAAGAGGCCATCAGTACGGTTGTCTAGTCTGTTTTTTAAGCTCTCTTCAGAGGCGTATAAGCCAATTATATTTATGAAAAGAGCCGCGTTTTGTTGCTTAAGAATTTCAAGAAAGCCGGTCAATTTATCGCCACTAAATGTATCAACTACAATAACAGGCTTAAAACCGGAAGATAAAAACTGCAAGGTTAGTCTCGCAGAAATTTCAAGCAAAGTGATGTGTTCTTTTTGATTGGTCCAATCTACCGAGACAACCATGTTCCTAAGTGTATCTACCTCTAATCTTACTCCTTTTGGAAAATAGTGAGAAAGCGCTTTAGCAGTTTCGGATTTACCCGAACCCGGAGCGCCTCTGATAATTATGACATCTGTTTTTTCCTGCATTAATTAAATAAAAGACTTTGCGGTTTGTTACAAGACATGTTTTTGCAAGGCAAGTTGCAAGTCTTCATGATTTTTGAAATTTCAGTAGAGCGTTTGGTACAAAGTATTTCAATAATGTCTTGCCTAGCAATATTACCGAGCGGTTCTTTTGCTAAAGGTATTCGGCGATGGTCGAAACATTTTACCACATCGCCATTAGGATAAACACAAATATTTTTACGTGCCGCACAAGGCGTGTCATTATCATAATTCACCGTTGCTGTTTCTACGTTCTTCCAATGCCCGCCGAAGTCTTGATTAAATTGCGTATTATGTTGGATATTATGTTGTTTACAAAACGCAATGACTTTAGGGATTTCTTCCTGAGATTCTTTAGAAAGTACGGACTGAATTCTTAGGTTATCTCCTAAAATTTGTTTTGCCAACATAATCTTCGGCATAACAATATCAAAGTTTTTTCTACCTCTGAATTCATTCCATTTTTCTTTTTCTACCGAATCAACTGAAATAACAAGAATATGTCCGAGTTCTTTATATCTGTTTAAAAATGTTTCATCAAGAAATCTGGCGTTTGTAACAATCACCATGGGAACATTTAATTTTTTAGCTTCCTCGGCAATCAGCATCACGTCTTTCTTAAAAATAAGAGGTTCGCCGCCTGTTAAAGTTACCTGATATAAATTATGATGAAGCCTATTTAAACATTTGATAAAATGAGAAACCATTAAGTGTTGACTTTGTGGTTCCGGTCTTTCCCAAATTCCGCATTTTGGACAGCGGTCGTTACATGCATTGGTAATCATGTAAATTAATTCGTTGCCTTTTACTCCGTAAAATCTTCTGATAGGTGTTTTGTACCAGCGATAAATACTCCATTCGATAGATTTCAGAAAGAGCATAGGAATGAGAAGATGCGGTTTGACCCGTTTAGCGAAAGGGCGCATCTCTCCGAGATAATCGTTAATCCCGTGAGTGAATTTGGGTTGGCTTTTCCTTATTCTATATATGAGACTCATGCATGTTTCCTTTATAAATGGATTCGGAAGAATCCCACATTAAAACGGTGTGTCCTTCGTAAACGGTAGCGCTTGAACTTTTGTATTTTTTAAACAGGCCCATGAATTTTTTAAATCCGGTGAACGTACTTTTATAACCGTAATCGTGCCAGAGTTTTGCAGAGGGGCAAAAACCAATTTTGTATTTACTGCGTAATCTTAAACACAGATCAACATCTTCACCAGCTGCTGTCGGAAACCGTTCATCGAAGGGAAATTCTTCGGCAGCAAACTTTTTCATTCCAAAATTCAATGAGGGCATATACCATAATTCTTTTTTTTCAGGTAAAAGCCATTTTCCATTAAGCGTGCCGTTGATATCGTGGTAATAATCATATAATGTTTTACCAAATGAATAGGTCATACCCCCAACAGCTGCAAATTCTGTTCTATCGAGAAACGTCATCATTTCTTTATTCCAATCTTTATCGAGGATGCAATCGTGATCGGTAAAGAAAAAATGTTGCTCATTTAAAGTCATTGCTTTTTCGATTCCAATATTTCTAGCCTTCGCAGGGCCTCCGTTTTCTTTAAGCTTTATGTGTTCGATAAAAGAATGATTTAACTTATAAGGCAAAGGGCTTGCATCGTCAATTACATAAACATTATTAAAAGGCACACTTTGATTTTGAACGCTATCTAATAAGCGATTGAGGCAATTAATGTCCCATTGAGTTTTTATATAGCATGGAATGATTAAAACACTCATTTACCGGATGATTTAATTAATATTAAATTTAGTAAATAATCCTAAAATAATAAGCAGCACCACAAAAGTAATAAGCAGTACAAAATCACGGAAATCAGCTCAATTTTTTATTTTCATTTTAGATGCGTAGAAAAAACTTTGTCGAATTTTTTTGAGACAATAAGTTTGGAAATTTTTCCGCATAAATCCAATCTGTTAATGAGCGGGGAACAAAGCAAAAAAATCCATAATATGAGCCTTTCAATCATGGTTAGGACCACCAATATTTTTCCAATAAGTATCTAAAAAAAGAGTATTTTTGCTGTCCGTTCTTCTGATAACAAAAAGGTCCTGTGGCCGAGTGGCTAGGCAGAGCTCTGCAAAAGCTCCTACAGCGGTTCGAATCCGCTCGGGACCTCTACTATCCCCTGAAACCCGTGCCAGTCGCGGGTTTCGGCTTGTGGGTTAAACATAGGTAAAACATTTTTTATTGTTGAAAAGTTTCTCCCTAAAACTTTAGTTTTCCTCCCTTTATCCCTAGCCATACTTTATGTATGCTTCATATATGGTTAAAACATTCCTTTTTGGGTTTTTTTACAGAAAAATAGAGTAAAAAGTAACACTCTGATGCATAGCCGTATGCGTTTGTAAAACGCATTTTATTCCAGTCTAATTTTGTAGTGTCAAACGATTCTATTCGCGATATGAAAAGAATGGCCTTACCTGACTGACTGCAGCTTTTGGGTTCGCAAAAACAAAAAATCAATTATTTAAGAAAAAGTAAAATGGCAAGACAAAAAGGAATCATTAAACTAAAAGGGAAAATCGGAGATATTTCCTTTTACAAAACGCAAGATGGCCATTTAGCCCGTGAAAAAGGCGGCGTGGACGGAGAAAGGATTTTAAACGATCCTGCCTTTGTACGCACGCGTGAGAACGGTGCTGAATTCGGTTCATCCGCAAATTCCGGTAAAATTTTACGTGATGCCATACGACCTATGTTGTTAACTGCTGCGGATAATCGTGTTGTTGCACGATTGACCAAGCTGATGACTGATATTAAAAACTTAGATGCAACCTCTGTAAGAGGAAAACGCAGCGTTGGTGTAGCAATTGCACTAGCAGCAGCTAAAGCCCTTTTAAAAGGCTTTAATTTTAATATCAGGGCAATTTTAGGAAGTATCTTGTTTAATCCTTATGCGGTGAATACCGGTACAGGTGTAATTACCATTAATGGCCTTGTGCCGATTAATGAAATTGCATTTCCTCCCGGCGCAACACACATGACGGTTAAAGGAGCTTGGGCACGCATTGATTTTGCAACCGGAATAACACAGGTGTTTTTAACCAATGCAGTGAACCTGCCTATTGATGGCACAAGCAGCAACATTGTATTAACACCCACAGGAGTACCGGCTGGTCCAGGAACCGATTTGTATTTTTTACAAATCGAATTCTTCCAAATAGTAAACACTGTTCAGTATTCACTTAAAAACGGCGCACATAATGCTTTAAGCATTATTGACGTTGCGTAGATAGGAGGAAAAATGAACAAAGAAAAAACCAATACCGGAATAAGCATTCTTGAGAGAATGAAAGCTCCTACACCAAAGTTTTTCAAAATAGTAAGGAACATCGGACTGGCTCTGGCAGCTGCAGGTGGCGCAATTATCGCGGCACCTGTTGCCCTGCCAGCTATTGTAATAACTGTTGGAGGCTATCTTGTAGTAGCCGGCAGTGTTGCAGTAGCGGTGAGTCAGGTAGTTGTTGAAGGTCCCGAACAATGAAAACGGAAGTGATTACTAAAATATGTAGATCAGGGGTACTGAAAAAACTTTGGAGTTACATTAAACCAAAAAGTAATTGCATTACTGTTTTAATAAACATTAAAATAGAATGCGATGAAAGAGACCTGCCTGTCGGACAGGCAGGAAACAAAAATGGTGAAATTGATGTTGAGGTGTTTTGTAAAACAGAATTGATTCAAGCAAG
>CAZRNW010000152.1:5659-8060 GCA_964601535.1 uncultured Flavobacteriaceae bacterium | reverse complement strand
ATTCAATAATTATTTTTCCATTTTCACTGTTGTGCCTGATTGCATTTTGAATAAGGTTTGTAAGAAGAATTTCAGCCAAAGTTGGATTCATCTTTACTATAACATCTTCTGATAAATTCAATTCCAAGGTAATATTTTTTGACTGAAACAGATCTATGTAATTATCTGCTATTTTAGAAATAAACTGCTTAATGCTTATTGATTCGCTCTCCTTAAACTGATTGTTTTCTATTTTAGACAAGAGAATAAGTGCCTTATTTAACGAAGCCAATTTTTTAGTGGTGTTTTCAATTGTTTGAAGTCGATTCATTTCATCTTCTTTCAAATTATCTGATTGCATTAATAAACTAAGATTGGCTTTAATAACTGCCAATGGTGTTTGCATTTCGTGAGATGCATTTTCAGTAAATTCCTTTTGCTCTTGATAATCTGAATAAATTTTATCCATCATTTTATTTAGAGCAATATTCAACTGATTAAACTCAAGTGTATTTACTTCATTAAAATGGTGTTGTTCATGGTTCTGAATTTCGTATTTATTTAACTTAGAGAGGGTACTATAAAATGGTTTCCATAGTGTTTTTGATAACAACCAATTAACTATTACAAAGGACACTATCAAAAAGCCAACAATTAAAGCAAATGTTGCAAGTATTCCCTCCAAAAGTTCCTCCTCTTCCATTGTGGTTTTAATCAGAGTAATTTGATATGTATTTTGCTCAAACGTATAATAGCTGCGCAACATTCTCGCTCCGACATTTTCCTTTTCAACACTATTATAAATTGAGGTGTCAATGAATCCTGTCTTTAATTTGCAATCTGTACATGGGATTATGTTCTCAAGGCTATCAGAACTCAAATAGATGCTTTTAGGTTCTTTCAACGATTGAATAAGTCTTTCAGCATTAACTTTTTCATTCATCAATGTTTCATCTGTACCATCTTTCAATTCACTATTAATAAGAAAATAGGAAAGCAGCCCTGCAATAATCAGCAAAGGCAAACTAACTAAGAGATAATAAATGAGTGTTTTACTTATTAATTTCATCCGTTTACTTTAAAATTATAACCTATACCATATATCGTTTGCACATAATCCGTGCATCCTTTATCCATCAATTTTTTTCTGAGATTTCTTAAATGAACATAAATAAAATCATGGCTATCCATTTGGTCTGAGTCGTCGCCCCATAAATGTTCTGCAATAGTGTTTTTTGAAACAACTCTATTTTTATTCGATATGAAAAACAATAAGAGGTCGTATTCTTTCGCTGTTAATGAAACGAGTTCATTATTCACATTAACCTGTCTTTGATCCGGGAGAATGGTGATTTCGTTTACAACAATAGACTTGTTGCCATCAAAATTCCTTCTCCGGATAAGTGCTTTAATACGTGAATTTAATTCCGCTAAATCAAATGGCTTTGCTAAATAATCGTCCGCACCCAAATCGAGTCCTTTAATTTTATCGCCGGAAGAGTTTTTAGCAGAAATAATTATGATTCCCGCTTTAGAGCCACTTTCTTTCAGCTGCTTCACAATGCCTAATCCGCTTCCCTTGGGTAGCGTTATATCTACCAAAACACAATCGTAATCGTAAACCCCTGCTTTCTCTGATGCCTTGACAAAATCAGATGCCGACTCAACCACATACCCTTCCTGATGCAAGTACTGCTTAATTGATTTTCTCAATTCAGGTTCATCTTCAATTAGGAGGATTTTCATTGTGTAAATATCGTTTGCAAATCTTAAGACAATCTTAAGAGTATTCTCATTATTGTTTAATGTTTAATGCTTTATAATCAATCAGCAAGGTTCTACTGCTCATCATACACTCAAAACATATTGTATGCCCCTCATGTTCTGTGGACATAGTTCCTGGAAATCCTTGATCTAAATGTTTACTGCAAATAAGGCACAATTCGTCTTTGGGCAAATCCTTTAGATGATCCCATAGAAATGTTTGTTTCTTATCCCATTCCTCTCTAGTAGCAAGAAGATGGCTTACAATTGTTTCCTTATACTCCTTTTCTGAAAGTTCTTTTTTATTGAATCGCTTAATCACTTTATAACCACCATCCGTTCTTACGTTTGTTAGATGCGGAGTTTTACATTCAGGACAAATAATGTCTTCATCAAAATCAGCAAACCCACGAATGACTTTTATCTCGTAAAGGTTCGGCCAGTTCTTGCCGGTAATAAAAATGCGATCTGTTGCGGCGTCGTAGGCGATGCCGTTCAGCACGTCGGCCTTTCGGTTTTTCTCCATCACCTCGTCGGCAAGAGCATTAAGGTCGATTCGCCCGAGCAGCTTGCCGCTCACCGGATCGATGCGGACGATCCAACCCGTTTCCCAGACGTTCGCCCAGATCTCGCCCTTAACGAATTCGAGCTCGTTGAG
>CAZRNW010000152.1:4547-5649 GCA_964601535.1 uncultured Flavobacteriaceae bacterium | reverse complement strand
TACATTTCTCGCAATAAATTTCATTGTAAGTTATTTCCTGCATGAATACATCTTCTAAACCATTTGCAGCCACATAACCAAAGTCCTTAAGGAACTCAAAAGGGATATGTCGAAAACCAATCCCTACTTTTTTTGCGAATTGTTCTGCTCCCTTGGTAAAACCTAAGTGCGTAAATATTAAACCAAACGAAGCTTTTAAATCAACCATCTTGCCAAGCAAGGCATCTATTTTACCAATATCAACACGCCTATTAAAATACTTGCATTCAACAATGCCTAAAACCGATTTACGGTTTTCTTTAAAACGAATAGATACATCTATCTGACGTGATGTTTTACTTTCTTTTCCTTTTATAGAATCATTAAAAGTAACTTCAGCCTTTGGAAACTCCTCCTTTATAGCTGCGAAAATCTGCTTTTCGTAATCTTTCCAATCAGGGTAGTTATTCTTCCTTGCCATCGTTTGTCATATATGAATCTAAAAAACGCTTTTTTATCCACCCTCTTAATTCCTTCGTTACAAGTTCCTTTTTTTTCTTCAATTTAACGTTTACTGAAAATTGAATATAGCACCATTCCCCCTTTATCATTAATATCTCTACTTCGGTTTGATTTTCAATCGTTGCAATTTTTTTTGTCTTTTCGCTTTTTCTTAAAAAGACAGTTGTCTTCGAATTCGTGACGTCATAAAATTTCTCAAAGATTCTTTCTGTAGGTTTACTTTGCGGAGTGACTTGGATATTGAAATTTTGATTTATTTGAACAGGCTCTTCTTGTGAAACATTATTAATTAGAAACATAACAACAAATAAAACTATTGCCGGTGCCCACTTAGGAAGTCCGAGTGGCTCGGTGATATACTTGTTAATTAATTTAACCCATATTCCATCAAGATCATCAACCTGATCTCTTTCCATTTCATTAACCTTAGTTGACAGATCTTTCAATTCCCCCTGAATTGAAGAGATAGCATCAATTATCTTACCCTTAAATTCTTTATCTCTTTGTAATCGCTGTTTGAAACCTTCTATTTCATCTTCTAAATCAACATCATTTTCTTCTTCATAATTTTTTAGCCATGAAAATGTGTTACCGGATAAAA
>CAZRNW010000152.1:0-4537 GCA_964601535.1 uncultured Flavobacteriaceae bacterium | reverse complement strand
ATTTAGAAGCATTTTGCAGGAAGCCATTGTTAAAAAAAGAAGAAAGACCAACCTTGTCCTGCCCAAACTTCGTCATGTAGCTTTCGCTCAACGATTGAGCGAGGCTTTTCTGAGCTTTAAATAATCCTTGGTTCTGATTTATACTATTTGCTAATTCATGCATACTTGATAAAGAACTTAAACCTTTAAAGCTATTTACCAAGGCAGACTGCTGTTCGAATCTATTAGACCATTCTAAATGTTTAGAAAGCGAACTTAAGGAGCTTGCTCCTGATAAAGCATGTAGGGTATTACTTTGGAGTTGCATCTGTCTTGCAATGTCGTTTAATTGAAAAGCACTACCGAAATTATTAGAAAACGCACCCAATTTATTATAGTCTCTGCCTCCTAATTGATCTACAAAATCAAACATTTTTGATTTTGCGCTAATCTGTGAAAGCATACCTGCCATATCATTAAATGAAGTTGCCTTATTAAATTTATTTTGCAGTGAGTTAAAGCTATCTAGAAAATCTAACCCTGTTACTTTTTTGAATTTATTATTATCCATTTTAAGTATTTATTTTAATTGGCTTGGACATTAATCACTACCCATTTATCTCTATCAATATCATCTAAGTGCGAATCAAATCTATCTTTATGCACAGCTAAGCACAATAAATGAGTTGGTCGTGAAAGACCCACATAAGCCATTTTTGTTGCTTGCGCTACTTTGTTTATTTGGGTGTTGAGAGATTTTATTTTTGTTTCTTTAGTTTTTGTACCTCTACCGCCATTTAAAGCAATAATTTCAGCATTTAGTTGATCTATTTCTTGTTGCAAAATAGATATTTTGGCGCCTACAGTTGTTGTTGTAAATGCTTTATTCAAAGTGATAGTTTCATATTCTCCATCAAAAAAACTCTCTAGATATAAAGTTGCAGAATGGGTCTGCCCTTTTGAAGAGTGGACTGTTGTTACATCTATTTCTACGCCACTAATATTAATATTGTTAGAAGCCGTTTTAACTTCACTAGTATTAGTTTCATTTGTTTCAATTACTTGAGTATTTACAAACGATGTGCAATTTTTAATAGTAGCATTATTGAAAATTTTAAGAAACTCAGGAACATACGTTTTTATTTCTTCCCAAACATCATTTGTTTTTCCTCTAACTATCCCAATTGACCATGTGTATAAATGAAGCTTTAAAGTTTCGTAGGCATTTGTAGAATTTAGAATATCCGCACTCTTTAAAAAATCTATTAATTTCCTTTTTGTGTAGTTCCTTCCTTGTTCATCTTCAATATTTTCAATTCTTAAAATATTTATCAGCGCATTAAGAATACTTTTCCTTATTGGTTCAAGAGTTTTTCTATCCTTGTCGTAGTATAATAAATAACTTTTCAGATTTTGATAATCCGGCTTGGGCTTATGATCGTTCTTCTTAAAATTCGGGTGATAATCTACAAGCCTAATTTTCTCTGCATTATCTTTATCTTCTTGAGTTTTCCATTCCGAATTCCACGCTACGACTTTAACAGGATGTTTTGGCGTTATGGAAAGATCTCCTGCTTCTTGAAATTCTTTAACTAATTTAGCATAAGACGGAATAACATTTGAAAGAGTATTGTTGGTGTATACAAAAACATGTGGCTTGAGAGTTCCTTCTCTTAAACCATTAACTCTAAAGCCACTATCCGAATATAAAGCAAAACTATTCACAACGTCCGCCACTGCTGCTGTCAATCTTTGACTTCCATTTAAAGGTAAAACGGTAGCTCTATCTTGCCAAACATCTTCTGTTTTTACAATTCCATTATAGATTGCTTGGTTTTTATCTCCTATTCTTTGATATTTAGAAATGCTATTCCCACCATCATAAAAGACATTCTCTAAAAGATCATATTGGTGTTTGTCCATATCTTGCATTTCATCAACAAAAACATAACTAAACCTTTTTTGAAGTAAAGATTTAATTTTCGGCATTTTTTGAAGATATAATTCTCCTAAATGATATGCGTAATCGTATGATATTATTCCTTTTGAAAGCACTTCTTCAATTATCGTTTTTAAACCGATAAATTTTTTGTTGGTATTTGTTTTGAGAACAGTTTCGTTATTTGTGTTTTGTATTTCATCAGCAATGAAGTTATAATAAAGAGTTTTAATCTCCTTCTCAATAAGTTCATTACAAATATCCTTTTCTGTTCTCGTGCTTTTCGCTGCTTCTTGTTTTGCTCTTTGAATATGTCTGCTGTAAAACCAAGTTGTCGGCTTTTCGTACTCTTGAGACCAAGCTATTGAAAGGAACTTTCGATATACTTCCTCTTCATATTTGTCTTTATCAATCCAAGAAATTCTTGTTTTAAGTAAATTTTGCCCACAAGGTTTCGCTAAAAAGTCGTCTACAAAAGATTGGATTGTCCCTACGAAATTTGGATATGAAAATAGTTTGGGACAATGACTTTTAATTTTGTCTTTAATTTCATCGATGGCAGTATTCGTATGTGAAAGAACTAATACTCCTGAACCATCTTGAAAAGGCAAGTGCCTTTCCAGGATCAATAACTTAGCAAGTAAAGCTGTAGTTTTACCACTTCCAGGAACCGCTTGCAGATCTATAGTCTGTAAATTTGTTATGAAATCTCTTCTTTCAGAATCAAAAGTTTTATTATCAGAAAGGAGTATCCCTTCTGCATAAACAATATCTTCAGGAGTTATATTAATTTCTTGCGGCATGCTTAATAGCCTTTACTAAATAGTTAATAGTATCGTCAACATCTGTAATATCAATATTAATAGAACAGGATGCTTTTTTCTTTTCTTTAACCTCTTTTGAATCATTTTCAATTTTTTGCGCCATTTGATAAGCAATTTCAGTTTTCTTAAGTCCTTTATTTATTAGCATAGCGGCAAGAGCTTTTTCAAAATTGGTATCCCAATCTGTTCCGGTATGAATTGATTTAACAACATCCTTGAATAAAGTCCCTAGACTTTTAGATTTTAATAAACTGTATTCAAATGTCCAAGACGGTGCAATAAAATATGTTAGATTTTTTTCTGAATTTTTTTCTAAAGCAGCTTTTGCTTCGGAAGTTTGTTTAGAAAATATTGTATTGTCTATTTTCTGATAATCGCAAGTGTTTTTTTCTTTATCATTCTTGACAGGTTTTCCTTCATGGTCGATGACGAGATTTTTTTCGTATTCTCTAATATCGACATCTGTGATTACCGCAACTGGAGTCTCCATTTCAGGTTCTGATTTTCTTAAGCGTACCTCAAAAAAGCTAAGTTGCCAACATTAACAATAGAAACAGATTTTTCCGTCAGGTTAATACCAATTTTATTTGCCAAGGTGGGAATTAATAATTCTTCTGCCCAACCTTCTACTAAAATAACCCCCTTAGCAAAGAAGAGATTTGCCTTAGTTGTATCTAAAAATCTTTCTAAGAATAAATAATCGTCTCCATCAAGTTTTGTATAGTTTTTACCCATTGGAAAAGCTTTTCCATTATTGCATATTATCAAGCTTTCCAATTTGAGTTTTGAGGCGAGGTTTGGGCTATGGGTAGTTAATATCAACTGAATTTTATCTTGTTTTTGAAGAGCTTCAATAACCTGCATTTGAGCTTGAGGATGCAAATGTGCTTCTAACTCTTCTATTAATCCAAGGCGGATGCCTGACCAATTATCTTTGTCGAGATGAAGAAGTTCAGCAGCCATGAACAACCTATTTAGTGTTCCTAATCCAGGGTTTGATTCCCCCATCAGTGTAAGTGTTATTTTTTCCAAAATACTCTTAATGTCACCGGAAACGGCTTCAAATTGGGTTTCAAATCCAGTACTATAGAACTCTTTTACATACCCATCTATTTTTGTTTTAATCGCTTTACCTTCTTGCGGAGACTTTTTTTCTCGTTCCCCCAATCCATTTTTGACTTCGATTTCTTCTCCTTTGAAATAGCGTCTTAATTCAGAATTTAACTCATTGAATATTTTCACCAAATCGTGATCATTTGTCTTACCCTTAAAAGCTTCATCCCCTAATAAAATTTGAGAAAGTCGTGAATTTTTTTTTGCGATAAGTTCACTTTCTGCATCACGTAAAGGTTTTAGATAAGTTGCTTTTAAATAATCTCTTGCTTCTGCCGTTAAAGGGTATCCATCTTCATCAACCCCTGCCCTGACATCACTTGGCATTATCCTTTCGCCTTGTCTTGAAACATCCAAAATTACTTTCAAATAAGGCTCCGCTGATTCTCCTGTTCCAGTCCAACCTAACCATTCAGTGAAATTTTTTGCTTCCTCTGGAGATAAATTATCAAATCTTAATTCAATTCTAAATCTACTGGAGTCTTTATGAAAATCTTTCTCCTCTACTTTTATATAGTCATAACTATGTGTTTTAAGCACCAATTTTATTGCATCTATAATAGCTGTTTTACCAGAGTCATTTTCTCCAATGATAACATTTAACCCCTTTGTCAGATGAAGATCTAAGTTTGGTTGTAGTATTGGATTGGCTTCTACATTGGAACCAAACTTCCTGAAATTC
>CAZRNW010000151.1:0-8106 GCA_964601535.1 uncultured Flavobacteriaceae bacterium | reverse complement strand
ATATTTTGTAACATCCACACTTCTCAGCCTCACCGCTATCACTGACAGGAATCAACCCTTCGATAATCTTTCTTCTTCATTCACGTATTTTACTCCCAATTCGGTTTATTCTTCAGTCTCTACATTATTCTTCCATAGCTTCTCCGATATTAACAGAAGTTTTTCGGAAGAACGAGCGCTGGCCTGAAAATCCGTGCTAGGCGGGTAGGCATGCGCGGGGAATCGGATTTTCTTGATTTTTTTGGTTACTTTTTGTATCAAGACAAAAAGTGACATAGAGGAAATCTGATTGATAGGGTAAGGCTGGAACGAAGAGTGCTGTTAATCCGAAGCCGTTCCATCGACTCGCTATTTATACTCCGGATAATCCAAAAGATTAACTGCCTCGAGTCCCATTTTAATACGTCGGTCGTTCATGCCTGATAAATCTTTAACGGGATATTTAGTTTCTTTATAATTCTTATCAAACTTAAATTGTGTGCCGTAAATCTGATAACAGTTTTTTGCTAACCAGTATTTATCCTCAAAATAAGCAAAATCACGGAGGGAAATTTCATCTTTTTCGGCGGCGTTGCGGAATACTTCAAGGTATTGTTCTTTTATTTTCCAGGGCGCAAAACCAATGATAAAAAATAGCACATTGTTTTTTTCGCCGGTGTAAATTTTTTGCGGATAGCCAAAACGTTTTACAATTTTTTCTATTCTTGTATATATTAAGGAGTCATTTTGCTGGGCGAGTTTTCTCAGACTTAAATATTCATGCGAATCTATTCCTTTTCCATCTGCAGTTTTCCTAAGCGTATCTCTGTACTTAATAAAATCTTTATCCAATTGTACCAACTCGGCATTTAATGAATCGTAAGCTTGCGAGCCTGTTTTTATTTTGTACACTTCTTTAACGCGAATGCCGTTTTCGAACCAGGCGGTTTTTTCTAAATCACCATTTTCCAAATAATAGTACCATGGGCCTGTATAATAAAAATGTAATTTTTTTTGTTCAACCACAATTCTGGCTTTTCCTTTTACTGCTGTTTTTCCGTTCGGATGAAAATGTTTTATTTTAATTCTCTTGCCGCGGTAAATTTCAGTTCTTTCCGTAACACCATCAGGAGAATGATAAACCCATTTTCCAACCTGAATGCCATTTTTGAACCTGCCCTTCGATAAAAATGTTGTATGGGTACTGTCTTTATAAATTATCCATAGTCCATGTTGTTGTCCTTTTTTCAAGCGGTTTATTTTAGAGTGGCTGCAACCTAAAAAAATGAAAACTATGCCTAAAAAAGTTAAAAACTGATGAAATATTGAACGCAGATTGAATCTCATTCCCTTGAAAATTCCTAATTTTGAGGTCTCAAACAAAAATAACCTTTTTATGTCATATATTAATTCAATCGTAGCGCGTCAGGTATTAGATTCAAGAGGAAATCCAACAGTAGAAGTAGATGTAATTACCGAAAACGGAATTCTCGGCCGTGCCGCCGTTCCATCGGGTGCATCAACAGGGAGTCACGAAGCAGTGGAGCTACGCGATAACGACAAATCACAATATTTAGGAAAAAGCGTTCATAAAGCAGTCAATAATGTAAATACGGTTTTAAATGAAAATTTAAAAGGTGCTTATGTGATGGACCAAAACGCCATTGATGCTAAAATGATTGAATTAGACGGAACTGAAAATAAATCTAATCTCGGGGCTAATGCAATTTTAGGTGTTTCGCTTGCTGTTGCAAAAGCTGCGGCTGTTGAATCGGAATTGCCGCTTTACCGTTATGTAGGCGGAATAAATGCCAATTTATTGCCAATCCCAATGATGAATATTTTGAATGGCGGAGCGCATGCAGATAACGGAATAGATTTTCAGGAATTTATGATTATGCCTGTTGGTGCAGAATCTTTCAGTGAAGGTTTAAGAATGGGCACTGAAATTTTCCACCACTTAAAAGCAGTTTTAAAGAGCAAAAAAATGAGCACAAATGTTGGCGACGAAGGTGGATTTGCTCCTGATTTTAAAAACAACGAAGACGCGATTAAAGCTGTAATGCAAGCCATAGAAAAAGCGGGTTACAAACCGGGTGAAGATATTTACATTGCCATGGATGCTGCTGCTTCTGAATTTTACGATTCAAAAGCAAAAGTGTATCATTTCAAAAAATCAACCGGCGATAAATTAACCAGTGATGAAATGGTTACTTACTGGGCGGATTGGTGCAAAAAATACCCCATCATTTCGATTGAAGACGGATTTGGTGAAGATGATTGGAAAGGTTGGGCTGCAGTAACCCAAAAATTAGGTAACGAAATACAATTGGTGGGTGACGATTTATTTGTAACGAATTCACAACGTTTGGCAAAAGGGATTAATGAAGGTGTCGCCAATTCAATCCTTGTAAAAGTAAACCAAATCGGTACTTTAACAGAAACAATAAATGCCGTAAACATGGCACATAAGCATGGTTACACCTCAGTAATGAGTCATAGAAGCGGTGAAACAGAGGATACCACGATTGCTGATTTGGCTGTTGCCTTAAATTGCGGACAAATTAAAACCGGTTCGGCTTCCAGAAGCGACCGGATTGCAAAATACAACCAATTGCTTCGTATTGAAGAACAATTAGGTAGCTCCGCCCGCTATATGGGCAAGGCTTTTCGTTTTGCTAAGTAACCGAAAATAGTTTGGGTAGTATTGAATTGAAGGGACTGAAAAAGTCCCTTTTTCTTTAGATTTATTTAATCAAATTTTATTTGTTTATTAAGCGTCCTTCGCTAAATTTACAAGGTTAAAACAATAAATAATATGGATCCTTTAAAGTCAAAATTCAGTGAAAAAGCTACAGCGCTTTCAGCTGACATTAAAGACATCATCAAAAACCATGGCGATTTAAAAATTGGTGAGATAACTGTTGCGCAAGTTTATCAAGGTATGCGCGGCATGTTGGGCATGGTAACTGAAACTTCGAAATTAGATCCTGAAGAAGGTATTCGCTTCAGAGGATATTCTATACCTGAATTACGCAAGCAATTGCCAAAAGCACCGGGCGGAACAGAACCATTGCCGGAAGGAATTTTTTATTTAATGTTAGTCGGTGAATTACCTTCACAGGATGATGTAACTTTTATTACTAACGAATGGATGAAACGCAGTAACGTTCCGAAACACGTTTTTGATGTGATTGAAGAATTACCTGTTGATGCACATCCTATGACGCAATTTGTAATTGGTGTTATGGCTATGCAAACGGAAAGCGTTTTCGCAAAAGCATACGCAAAAGGAATTAATAAAAAAGAATATTGGGATTATGCTTACGAAGATTCAATGAATCTGATTGCGCGTTTGCCCCGTATTGCAGCTTATATTTACCGCCGTAAATATAAAAATGGCGTGCATATTGAGCCGGATCATAAATTAGACTGGGCAGCAAACTTTGCGCACATGTTAGGTTATGATCAAGTTGATTTTAAACGTTTGATGCGTTTATATCAAACCATTCACGTTGACCATGAAGGCGGAAATGTTTCAGCACACACAACTCACTTAGTTGGTTCTGCATTAGGAGATCCTTATATTTCTTATGCAGCAGGCATGAATGGTTTAGCAGGTCCTTTACACGGATTAGCGAATCAGGAAGTGTTAGGCTGGATAATGGAATTGAAAGAAAATTTAGGAGGAGGATTACCAACTAAAGAACAAATTGCAGAATACATTAAGAAAACTTTAGCGGAAGGAAAAGTAGTTCCTGGTTACGGTCATGCAGTTTTACGAAAAACCGATCCGCGTTTTACAGCACAGCAGGATTTTTACAGAACATGGATTAAGCACGACGACATTTGTGAAATTGTGCAAATGGTTTACGAAGTAGCGCCTCCGATTTTGGAAGCCACAGGAAAAATTAAAAATCCATGGCCAAATGTGGATGCGCATTCGGGTGCTTTACTCGTTCACTATGGCATGCATGAGTACGATTTTTATACCGTGTTATTTGGTGTGAGCCGTTCGCTTGGAGTATTGGCCAGTTTAATTTGGGACAGAGCAACAAACTCGCCAATTGAACGTCCGGGTTCAACAACCACGGAAGCTATTAAAGCAAAAATTAAAGCTTCTACTGAAGCGAAAGCTTAAAAAAATAAACCCAGTCCAAACGGCTGGGTTTTTTTAACGATGCAAATCCAGTTAAATGATACAATCACAGCACTCGCTACTCCGCATGGAAGTGGTGCTATTGCTGTTATTCGTTTAAGCGGAAAAAAATCGTTTGAGATTATTGATAAATTATTTTTTGATCAGGAACTTAAACCGAAACAAATTTCAACAGAAAAAGGCTACACGGTTCATTTCGGTGTTATTGCAGAAGCCGGAATTGTTATTGATGAAGTTTTGGTGACCATTTTCAAAAACCCTCATTCATATACAGGTGAAGATAGTATTGAAATTTCTTGTCATGGTTCAACTTATATTCAGCAACAGATTTTACAGCTGTTATTAAAGTATGGTGCCCGGATGGCTAATGCAGGGGAATTTACTTTGCGTGCTTTTTTAAATGGGAAATTTGATTTATCACAGGCAGAAGCGGTTGCTGATTTAATTGCAAGCAATTCCGGCTTATCGCATCAGGTAGCCATGCAGCAAATGCGCGGTGGTTTCTCCAATAAAATAAAAATATTGAGAGATCATTTGGTGAATTTTGCATCGTTGATTGAATTAGAGTTGGATTTCAGTGAAGAAGATGTTGAATTCGCTAACCGTGATGATTTAAAAAAATTAATTCATAGCATTATTGGTATAATAGAAAAACTAATTCAGAGTTTTGAAGTCGGAAACGTGATTAAGAATGGAATTCCTGTCGCCATTGTAGGAAAACCAAATGCAGGAAAATCAACATTACTGAATGTTTTGTTAGATGATGACAGGGCTATTGTAAGTGAAATTCCCGGAACCACACGCGATGTGATCGAAGATGAAATTACAATTGAAGGTGTTTTGTTCCGCTTTATTGATACGGCCGGTATAAGAACAACAACAGATATTATTGAGCAAATAGGTGTCAACAAAGCTTTTGAAGTCATAAAAAAATCAGCCATTGTTATTTATTTATTTGATGTGCATGAGTTAAGTGCCGGTGATTTAAAAATGGAGATACAATTAATAAAGGAGCACATCGGTTCTTCACAATTGGTTGTTGTTGCCAATAAAATTGATGTTGAGAATGAAATTGAATTGAAGAAGGAATTTTCTGATTTCAATCCGATTTATATTTCAGCAAAAGAATCAAAAAACATTGATGTTCTAAAAACAAAACTGGTAAATTTATTTGATGCCAGAATCGTAAATACAACGGATACTATAATTACTAATGCTCGGCATTCCGATTCATTAAAGCGTGCCAATCAGGCCCTGATTAAGGTGTCTAAAGGTTTAGATGAGAATATTGCCGGCGACCTATTAGCCCTCGAAATACGCTATGCTTTAGACGAATTAGGCACTATTACAGGTGAAGTCACAAATGAGGATTTACTTGACTCAATATTTACTAAGTTTTGCATTGGGAAATAGGTATTTCACTCATTCTTTTTAGGAATACCTTTTGAGGCTGTAAATAGCTCAAAAACGGTCTTGACTTTCTTCCTTCTTATTCGTATTATTACTATTAAATTTTAATACCCTTAACATGAAAAAACTAATACTTGGTTTGTTGGCAATAGTTGTTTGCAATAACAATTATGCACAGGTTAATAAAACTGCTACAGTTGAGCAGAAGGATTGGCGTGAATTAATGCAGGATCCGAATGCTAATTTTTATGATGTTCAAAAAGCAGCGAATGCTTATTGGGAAACGCACGATAAGGATGAAAAAGGTAACGGATATAAACCTTACAAACGCTGGGAAGCCTTTATGGAACCCAGAGTTTACCCAAGCGGTAATATGTATTTAGCCAGTACTACCTGGCAAAACTTTGATGAATTTTCTAAGCAAAATCAATCTGCAAATAAAGGCGGACCAAATATGATTGCGTCAACAACATGGACAGCAATGGGGCCTTTTGGTGCAATGACAGGTTCTGCTTGCGGATTACCGCGTAAAGCAGGCCGTGATAATTTTATTACGTTTAGTCCTACTATCAGTACTACGTATTGGGTGGGTTCACCAGCGGGTGGATTATGGAAAACTACAAACGACGGTGTTAGCTGGACAACCAACACTGATAATTTAAGTGTAATCGGTTGTTCCGATTTGGCTATTGATCCTACCAATCCTAATATTATGTATATGGCAACCGGCGACGGTGATGCAGGTGATACTTATTGTATTGGTGTATTAAAATCAACTGATGGAGGTAATACTTGGAATCCAACAGGTTTAGTTTGGACAGTAAATCAGCAACGTATGATGCGCCGTTTGATAATAGATCCAACAAACCCACAGGTTCTTATTGCAGCTTCAAGTGCAGGTATTTACCGTACTGCCAATGGAGGAACTTCATGGACACAGGTAAGTACTATTAATGCATTTGATGTAGAATTTAAACCAGGAAGTCCTTCAACAGTTTATGCAGGAGGTGGAGCTACAGGAACCACACATGGTTTTTATTTATCAACTAATAATGGAGTAAGCTTTGCCGTTGTTACAAATGGTATTCCTGCTGCAACATGTAATAGGGTAAGTATAGCAGTAACAACTGCTAATCCAAATTATGTTTATGTATTAAGGTCTAACAGTAGCACTAATGGTTTTGCGAGTTTACACCGTTCAACAGTAAGTGGTACTTTATTTGTACAAATGTCAACCACACCGGATATTTTAGCAAACTCATGTACAGGTGCTGCAGGAAGTGGGCAAGGATGGTACGATTTAACAGTGGCAGCTTCCCCTTTAAATCAGGATGAGGTTGTTGTTGGAGGTGTTAATCATTGGAGAAGTACTAACGGAGGTTCAACATGGACTTGCATCGGCTGCTGGAACAGTACAGGATTAAATCCGTCATATGTTCATGCCGATGTTCACGAAGTGGAATATACCCCGGCAGGTACTTTGTATTCTGCTAACGATGGTGGTGTATATAAATTTAATGGTAGTACCTGGGCTGATCTTTCTTCCCCTAGAAACATTGCGCAACAATACCGTATTGGTTTATCAGGTACAACAGCTGATTACTGGATTACAGGTCATCAGGATAATGGAAGTAACATTCATACGCCTTCAACTTACAGTGCAAGTTATTGTGGTGATGGTATGGATTGTTTTATCGACAGAACTAATAACATGAATTGTTTCAGCTCTACCCCAAATGGTGGTTATAGAAAATCAACAAACGGAGGTATTTCATGGACTAATTGTACAACAGGATTAACAGGTGGAACCTATTGGGTATCTCCATGGAAACAAGATCCTGTGAATGCGAATGTGGTTTATGGTTCGCGTTTACAATTATGGCGTTCAACTAATCAGGCGACAAGCTGGGTACAAGCAGGAAACATCCCTGGGAACGCAGCGCAAGGTGTTATCGAATTTGCAATTTCTCCGTCAAACCCAGATGTGATTTATGTGATACATGGTAATACCGGCGTCTATAAAACAACAAATGCAAGTGCTGCAACTCCTACATGGGCGGCAACTGCAGCTTTACCCGGTGTTCAAGCAACTTATATTGCAGTAGATGCGACAGATCCTAATACAGCTTGGGTAACATTCAGTGGTTATACTGCCGGTACAAAAGTTTACAAAACAATAAACGGCGGTACATCATGGACTAACGTTTCTACAAACTTACCTAATTTACCTGCCAACTGTATTGTTTATGAACCAGGTTCAAACGATAGGGTTTATGTTGGAATGGATGTTGGTGTTTATTATTTAGATAATTCTACTACTAATTGGACATTATACAATTCAGGATTACCCAACACACCAATCAGCGATTTGGAAATTTCTCCGGCAAATCCTACAAAATTATACGCGGCTACTTATGGTCGCGGTGTATATAAAGTAGATTGCGTTGTAGCAGCAGCACCTGTTTCAAGCTTCTCTGTAGCTGCTAGCGGATTATGTACGGGTTCAAATATTTCTTTTACTGATACATGTGTCACATCTACTCAAAGACTGCATTTGA
>CAZRNW010000150.1:1151-8119 GCA_964601535.1 uncultured Flavobacteriaceae bacterium | reverse complement strand
GGGTTTTACCTCAATTCAACTTTATCAGTGGTATCGGCGGATTAACTAATGGTGATCGTCCTGCATCAATTTACAGCCTTTGGGCTTCAACCGGCCGTCAGTATGGCGGGTCTGATAAGAGTAACACATCTCAATTCAGGATTGCAACAAGTTTCAATGCCGATATTAAAAACCACGCTTTAACTTTAGGTTTAGAATACGATCAGCGTGAAGAAAGAGGATGGAGTATCAACGCTCAGGGTCTTTGGGGCCGTATGCGTCAGTTAACAAATAAACACACTGAGAACTTAGATACTATTCCGATTTTAGTACCGGGTTTAAGCGGAACATATCCTGCTTATTATTACGAGTATCATTACGATGCATCAAACCAATCACAGTTCTCGATGAGCTTACTCGAAAAACTTGGCATGCCTAAAGACAATAACAAATTCATCAATATTGATGAGCTTCCGCTTTCAACTTTTGATTTAGATATGTTCAGCGCTGAAGATTTATTAACACAGCAGCAACAAACAGCTTTGGTTGATTATTGGGGTTATGATTATAAAGGAAATAAAACCAATGGTTCTACTAACCTTAACGAATTCTTAAACAAAAAAGATGCTAACGGTTTCCATACCTTCCCTGTAGGCGCATTCAAGCCAATTTATATGGCAGGATACATTCAGGATAAATTTGATTTCCGTGATATTAAGTTTAACGTAGGTGTGCGTGTTGACCGTTATGACGCTAATCAAAAAGTATTAAAAGATCAGTATTCAATCTATACCACAAGAACTGTTGGTGAGACTGCAGATAAATTTACACACCCAGGAAATATGGGGTCTGATTATGTTGTTTATACAACATCTCATGATGGTGGAAGTGTTATTGGATACAGAGATGGTGATCAGTGGTATGATTCAAAAGGATCTGAAGTATCTGACCCGACTTTCCTTGCAGGAAGTTCAGGAAAAGTAACGCCTTATTTAACTGAAGAAAGTCTTCGTTTATATGATGAGAATACCCCATTTAATGTAAACGCATTTAAAAACTATAAAGCACAAATAAATATTATGCCTCGTGTTGCTTTCTCGTTCCCTATCTCAGATGTGGCAAACTTCTTTGCGCATTATGATGTATTAACTAGAAGACCGGGCGGTAACCGTTTCGACCCTAAAGATTATTATTTCCTCCAGAACCAAAGTTCTACTCCTGGTTTAGCTAATCCGAATTTAAAACCTGAGAGAACTGTTGATTATGAATTAGGTTTTAACCAAATCTTAAACGAAAGAAAAAATGCTGCGATTAAATTCTCTGCATTCTACCGCGAAATGCGCGACATGTTAACACAAAAACAAATTGTTTCGGCTTTCCCACGTTCGTATATAACTTATGTGAATCAGGATTTTGGTACTGTTAAAGGTATGAGCGTTGAGTTTGATTTAAGAAGAACAGGCGGCGCTCGTTTAAATGCTAATTATACCTTACAATTTGCTGAAGGTTCAGGCTCGAACGCAAACTCAGGTGCTAATCTCGCAGCTTCAGGATTCCCTAATTTAAGGGTAACACAACCTTTAGATTATGATCAGCGTCACCAGGTAACCTTAACTTACGATTACCGTTTCGGCAATGGTAAAGATTATAAAGGCCCGAAAATGAAACGCAAAAAAGATGGTAACGATATTCAGTTATTACAGGATGTTGGTTTTAACCTCCAGTTCTTAGTTGGTTCAGGTACACCTTATACACGTTACAATAACGTAGTAGGTGTTGGTAGCTTCGGTACCCGTTCTACAATCTTAGGTTCAATCAACGGTTCAAGCAAACCATGGACTTTCAGGGCGAATTTAAGGGTTGATAAAAACGTAGAATTAACCTGGGGCAAAAAAGATTCAGACAGCCGTAAAAAAGCGAATCTGAATATTTATGTACAGGTATTGAACTTATTAAACACACGTAACATTCAAAATGTTTACAGCTATACCGGAAATCCTGAAGATGACGGATTTATCAGTTCACCTTTGGTTCAGTCGACTCTTCAGGGAGCAGTTAGCCAGCAAGGTTATATCGATCAGTACTCTATATATATTAATAATCCCGGTAACTATAGCAGACCCCGTGTTATAAGAATCGGTTTACAATTAGACTTCTAAAAAATATTATCATGAAAAAGTACAGCAAAATGAAACAACAAATACTTACAGCAATTATATTAATTGCTTTCGTATCGGCTTCCGGTCGTGAAAGACAAGGTACAGAAGCCTGGGGTGATGCCGAAAAAAACAATACTGGCGCTAAGGTTATGGCTGCTTGTAAAGGCGCAAAATCCAGCCGCGAGCTTTGGGTGAATAATGTGAGAACCATTATTTACACCGGTGGTGATATGTGGTGGGATTTATTCGGTAGTAGTAATGCCTATTATGGTGTACCGGGTACTCAAGACAAATCACAAATGGTGAACGCAAACTTTGCGGGTTCAATTTGGATTGGTGGTCTAGATGCCGGTGGACAGTTAAAAGTGGCTGCCATGACTTACCGTCAATCAGGTTTCGATTTCTGGCCTGGTCCTTTAAACATTGCAACAGCTTCAACTGAAGAAGATGTTTGTAACGATTATGACAGGATCTTCCATATTACCCGTAAGGATGTTGATAACGCTGTGTTTAATAATATTTATTCTGAAGAAGTATTGAATTGGCCGGGTAATCCATTAGACCCAACTAAAAATCACGGAACATTACTTGCACCGTTTTATGATAAAGACGGTAACAATGAATATGACCCTATGGTTGGTGATTATCCGCATTATGATGTAAATAATTTAGCCGCCAAAAATTCATTGGGTGTTTGTGAAGCAAGATTATTTGGTGATGAAACGCTATGGTGGGTATTTAATGATAAAGGTGATATCCATACTGAAACAGGTGGACAATCAATCGGTATTGAAGTTCGTGGTCAGGCTTTCGGTTTTAAAACCAATGACGACATTAACAATATGACTTTTTATAACTATGAAGTAATTAACCGTTCTTCTTTTACACTTGCAAAAACATATTTTACCGTGTGGACTGATGCTGACTTAGGAAACTATGGTGATGACTATGTAGGTTGTGATATTGCAAAAGGTTTAGGCTTTATATATAACGCTGATGGAACTGATGAAGATAACGGTAGTACTCCAGGTTACGAAGATTTCCCGGCAGCTTTAGGTTGCGACTTCTTTAAAGGACCTCTTGCTGACGTAGCTGATGGTATTGATAATGATTTTGACGGAATTACGGATGAATTAGGTGAAACAATTGGTATGGCTAAATTCCTTTACTATAACAATGGTGGTGCCAATCCTTCAATTAGCGACCCGCGTCTAGCTTCTCACTTTTATGGCTACATGACCGGTTTCTGGAAAGACGGTTCTCAGGTTACTTATGGTGGAAATGGTTACGGTGGATCTACACCTGTTAACTATGTTTACGATGGTGAATTATATCCGGTTCGTACAGGTTGGAATGAATTTGATGCTGGTAACTTGCCGGCTGACCGTCGTTTCTTACAGTCTGCTGGTCCGTTTACTTTATTACCAGGCGCAATCAATAATGTAACTTTTGGTTTACCTTGGGCACGTACCCCAATTAAAAACGGAAATTTACATGCTGTTTCTTTATTAAAAACAGCTGACATTAAAGCGCAAGGTTTATTTGATAATTGTTTTAAATTATTGGATGGCCCAGAAGCTCCTGAATTAACTGTTCAGGAAGGAAATAACGAGTTACTTGTTTACTTATCAAATAAGCCTACAAGCAATAACTACCTGAATGGCTATAAGGAAGCTGATGTTACTATATTAGGAGTTCCCGGTCAAACTGCTTCATGTTTAGCAAATCCTGATAAATATTACCGTTTCGAAGGTTATAAAGTTTATCAGTTACAAAACAATCAGGTATCACAAACTGATTTAGAGGATGAAACAAAAGCAAAATTGATTTTCCAGTGTGACATCCAAAACGGAGTAACACGTTTAATTAATTATAGCTTTGATGGTTCAGTTGGAGCAGACGTTCCGAAAGTAAAAGTGGAAGGTAACGACGCAGGTATTTCAACAACTTTTAAGGTTACTGAAGATGCGTTTGCAACAGGAACAGTTAAAAAGCTAATTAATAACAAAACTTATTACTTCATGTCGGTTGCTTATGCTTATAATCAATTTGCAAAGTATAAGCCGGATACAGACCCAACAGATCCTTGTAATATTGATGTTGGAAGTTACCTTGGTCAAAAAGTTACTTATCTTGAGGGTAGAAAAGTGAAGCGTGCAGCCGGTATCCCACACTTATTCGATTTCGAAAAAGACGGAACAACAGCTCAGTCTATTTATGGATATGGTCCTAAAATAACCCGTATCGAAGGTCAGGGTAATGGAGGAAATATTTTAGATTTCACTGCTGAAACTGAAGCTGCAATTGTTGCAACAGGTTTCGTTAAAAATCCAACCTACCAAAACGGCAGAGGCCCGGTAAATGTAAAAGTAGTTGACCCATTAAATGTACCAAACAGTACATTCACAATTAAGTTTTTGAAATTACCTTCAACAGCTTACAATTCAACTAATACTCCAGTGCCAAGTCCTTGGGCTTCGGTTGCTACTACTTCAAATACTATTTTAAATGGTAAAAAATATGTAGATATTAATGCCGCTCTTAATGCTGATTCAATTACTTGGGTATTAACTAATTTATCCAATAATCAAATGTATCAACCTAAAAAATCAATTAAGGTTGGCGAAGAGTATTATTTCAGTGAAATAGGGTTGTCTGTTAACATTCATCAAGTAGCTGACCCTGCAGGACTGGTGGGCCAAACAGTTACATTACCGGCAACTACTAATCCAGGAGATTTATTAGAAGCAACAATGACTTTCGCCGATCCAACCAAACAATGGTTAACGGGCTTAGTTGATACTGATGATCCGGATCCTGATAACTGGATTCGTTCAGGTATCAACACAGCACAACCGGCAGTTGAATTTAATGATTACCCAACCGACAGAAATAAAGTTTTTGATAACGTTTTAGGCGGAACATGGTCACCATATTGTCTAGTTTCACAAACAAGAGGTACTTGCGCTGCAGGTCCAGGTCACTATGGTAAATGGATTCTTAACACTAATGAAGGTAATGATGTATCTTCTGGTGATATCGATTTCCGTTATTTATCAAGTGTCGACGTTGTGTTTACGCCGGATAAGAGTAAATGGACACGTTGTGTAGTTTTAGAAATGCAAGACGACTCATTACTTGCTGAAGGTGTTAACCGCCGCTTTAATATCCGTGAACATCTTTCGGTAGATAAACAAGGTGTTTCTTATGGGTCACCCGGCTGTAATGCAACCGAAGCATCATTAACATCAACAGTTGGTATGGGTTGGTTCCCTGGTTACGCAATTAATCTTGAAACGGGTGAGCGTTTGAATATGGCTTTCGGTGAAGACAGCTATAACTATACTGATAATGGTAATGATATGCGTTGGAACCCTACAGGAACAAAAGACGGAAGTACTTACGATAACGCATTTGGTGGAAGGCATTATGTTTATGTTTTCGGTCATGGTAAAGGTGCTGTTTATAGTACATCTATGACTACTACATCTTGGGCGAATTTAGCTCCTTTGGCAGGTACACCAATTGGTGCCGGAAGATATGATGGCGGACAGTTAATTTATAACCAAATGAAAATATCAATGGCCAATACAGGAATTGGCGCGTCAATGGCATTAATGCAGTGGGGTTTAAGAAATGTATTGCGTGATGCTATGTGGGTGACAATCCCAATGATGAAAAGAGGATTCGGATTCAAAGATCCGGCCGATATGCCTTGTGAATGTAAAGTTCGTTTACGTGTAAACAAACCTTACCGTTATGGATTGGCAACAGAGTGGGCTACACGTATTCCATATGCAAATAACTTTATTGCACATAACGGTCCGGTAGCAACAGGTGGATGGGTTTATAATACAACACAATCTTTCTTGCCAATTGATACTTCATCGGCTCCACAGAATAATGATTTACCAATGTATCAGTTTTCAACGGATGATATCTATACAATGATTGGTCAGTCATCAACTGCAAAAAATGCAATGGATTATATCCGTATCGTTCCAAATCCATACTATGCTTACTCTAAATATGAGTCAAGCCGTTTGGACAGCAGAGTGAGAATTGCAAACCTTCCATCGGTTTGTACAATCAAAATCTTCACGATGAACGGAACATTAGTAAGAACCTTTAAGCGTGATGTGAGCGGACAAGAAGATGATTATTTAACAACTAACGATATTAAGCAATCAAAACGTTCGCCTTATTTAGATTGGGATTTGAAGAATCAGTACGGTATTCCTATTGCCAGCGGATTATATATTTTCCATATTGATGCACCTGGTGTTGGAGAGAAAATTCTAAAATGGTTTGGTGTTATGAGACCAATGGATTTACAAAACTATTAATGCTTAAGGACAAGAAATTATGAGTATAAATTTAAATAAAGTAAAACTTTTAGTTTTAACAACTGCATTAACCGGTTCGGTATTTGCAGGTAATCCTGAACGTGCAGGTCAGGCGGGCGCTACACAATTATTAATGAATCCTTACGGACGCAGTGCAGGATGGGCGGGTTCTAATCAGGCACGTGCTAAAGGTATTGAAGCGCAATTTTTAAACATTGCAGGTACAGCTTTTACCAAAAAGACTGAAATAAATTTCTCGAGAAACAACTGGTTAGCCGGCTCAGGAATTTTCATGAATGCTTTTGGGGTAACTCAGCATGTAGGTGAAACGGGTTGTATTGGTTTTGGTGTTGTAGCAATTAATGCAGGAAAAATTGAAAGAACAACTGAAGATCAGCCTGAGGGCGGACTCGGAACTTTCAGTCCTTCGTTTTACAACATCAGCTTATCTTATGCAAAAGGATTCTCTGATAATATTTATGGC
>CAZRNW010000150.1:0-1141 GCA_964601535.1 uncultured Flavobacteriaceae bacterium | reverse complement strand
TTTCAGATTTATCAGCGCGTGGTGTTGCTATTGATGCGGGTATCCAGTACCACACAGGTAAAATGGATCAATTCCATATTGGTATCTCTTTGAAAAACGTAGGTCCTAAAATGTATTACAAGGGTGACGGTTTATCGAAGGATGTAACAGTAAAAAACACTACTAGCTTCAGTGGTTTTGATTACGATTACTCTGTGTTTAATAAATCAGCCGGATTTGAATTACCTGCTTTAATTAACATTGGTGCCGCTTATGATTTTTACTTAACTAAAGATACGTCAGGCACATTAAAAACACACCGTGTTACTTTTGCCGGAAACTTTACTTCTAACTCTTTTACCTATGATAATTATTTATTCGGCTTAGAGTATTCCTGGAAAGATATTTTAATGATCAGAGGCGGTTTATATACCGAAAAGTACATTTTCAAAAAAGGAAACGACGATTTAAAAGCGCAACGTATGACAGCTTTCACAGGCCCAACTTGTGGTGCTACTGTTGAAATTCCTTTAGGCGAAAAGAAATCGACTTTCGGAATTGATTACGCTTACAGATTTACGAACCCTTTTGGCGGATGCCATACTTTTGGGTTTAGAATAAACTTATAGTAAATAATTTATTTTATTTTTTTAATGAGGAGTCCCGAGCTATCGGGATTCTTCTTTTTTTAGAAAGGTTGGAATATGGCTAATATCGGATATTATACAACAGAAGGTTTACAAAAACTGAAAGATGAATTGCATCAACTTGAAACCGTTGAACGCAGACGTTGTACACAAGCAGTAGCGGAAGCCCGTGAGAAAGGCGATTTAAGCGAGAATGCCGAATACGATGCAGCACGTGAAGCACAAGCCTTATTGGAGGTTAAAATAGCTAAATTAAAAGATGTAATGGTGAATGCCAGGCTGGTCGACGAAACACAGTTAGATCTTAGTAAAGTGAGCATACTCACCACAGTTAAAATAAAGAACCTGAAAAATAATGCCACTATGTCTTACACCTTGGTAGCCGAGCAGGAAGCGGATTTAAAATCAGGCAAAATTTCTGTCGATTCTCCAATAGGAAAAGGTTTATTGGGTAAAAAAGTAGGGGATAAGGTGGATATAGCAGTTCCGGCTGGCGTTATTCCTTTTCAAGTGGT
>CAZRNW010000149.1:0-8214 GCA_964601535.1 uncultured Flavobacteriaceae bacterium | reverse complement strand
AAAAGGATATGCCGACAGACAGATTGCACATTTATTAACTTGTCTGGAAAGCGAAGTGTACAAGAAGAGAAATGAATTAGGGATTAAACGCGTTTACAAATTAGTGGATACTTGCGCGGCAGAGTTCGAAGCGAAAACACCGTATTACTATTCAACTTTTGAAGACGAGAACGAAAGCATCCGCACCGACAAAAAGAAAGTGGTGATTTTAGGTAGCGGTCCGAACCGGATTGGTCAGGGTATTGAGTTTGATTACAGTTGTGTTCACGGCGTGTTAGCAGCAAAAGAATGCGGTTATGAAACCATTATGATAAACTGTAATCCGGAGACCGTTAGTACGGATTTCAGTACGGCTGATAAATTATATTTTGAACCGGTTTTCTGGGAGCATATTTACGACATCATCCTTCACGAAAAACCTGAAGGTGTAATTGTGCAATTAGGCGGACAAACTGCATTAAAGCTTGCCGAAAAACTGGAGCGCTACGGCATAAAAATTATCGGAACCGATTTCAAATCTTTGGATTTGGCAGAAGACAGAGGAAGTTTCTCTACATTATTAAAGGAAAATAAAATTCCATACCCGAAATTCGGAGTAATTAATGATGCGGAGGAAGCAATTAATTTATCAAAAGAATTAGGTTTCCCGTTGTTGGTTCGTCCGAGTTATGTATTGGGCGGACAAAGCATGAAAATCGTTATCAATGAAGAAGAATTGGAAACACATGTTGTGAAATTATTGAACGATTTACCTGATAATAAAGTTTTATTAGATCATTTTTTAGAAGGTGCAATTGAAGCGGAAGCAGATGCGATTTGCGATGGAACCGATGTTTACATTATTGGTATAATGGAGCATATTGAACCGGCCGGCATTCACTCAGGAGATTCATACGCTGTATTACCGCCTTTTGATTTATCGGAGGATGTAATTAAACAAATTGAACAGCATACCAAAACGATTGCACTTGCGCTCAAAACCGTTGGATTGATAAATATTCAGTTTGCTGTTAAAGACGGTTTGGTTTATATTATCGAAGCAAATCCACGTGCAAGCCGCACCGTTCCATTCATTGCAAAAGCTTATGATGAACCTTATGTGAATTATGCAACAAAAGTGATGCTGCGCGAGAAAAAAGTAAAAGACTTTAAATTCGCACCTCGCAAAAAAGGATATGCTATAAAAATTCCGGTGTTCAGTTACGAGAAGTTTCCTGAGATTCAGAAGGAATTAGGTCCGGAAATGAAATCAACCGGCGAGGCGATATATTTTATTGATGATTTGTACGACGAGTATTTTCAAAATATTTATAGCGAAAGAAATCTTTACCTCAGTAAATAAATTAATCCTTAGCGGGAAAAATTAACCGTTCGGCCTATTAATTAACCGTTTACCGCTTTTGGCTAAAATTAACGTAAAACGAACCTTAAAATTCAGGATATTTGTCTAATAAATAAAACGCCATGCGCGATATCATTTGGACCGTCATAATAATTTGGGTTATCTGGAGAATAATTAGTGCTTTCCGTACAGTTTCTTCCGCTTCAGGCAGGGTTCCGGATAATGACAAAAATCAGCAAAGTTATGGTAATGACACTTACCAGGCCAAGGAAAATACACACCCAAAAAAGGGCGAATTAAAATCTGATGCAGGCGAGTATGTTGATTATGAAGAGATAAAATAAAAAAGCGAAAATCTTTTATTAATTATCTCAAATCCTCTATATTTAAAGAATATTATTAAACTTATTTAATCCATTATATCATGAAAGTTTCAGTTATCGGTGCCGGAAATGTAGGCGCATCTTGTGCAGAGTACATCGCGTTAAATAAAATCGCGAGCGAAGTAGTTATTTTAGATATCAAAGAAAATTTTGCTGAAGGAAAAGCATTGGACCTTATGCAAACTGCCACTTTAAACGGTTTTAATACGCGCATAAGCGGCAGCACCAACGATTATACAAAAACAGCGAACAGTGATGTGGTTGTTATTACCTCAGGTATTCCTCGCAAACCGGGAATGACCCGCGAAGAATTAATAGGCATTAACGCCGGTATTGTAAAAACTGTAACGGAAAATGTTTTAAAAAATTCACCTAAAGCAATTATTATAATTGTAAGTAATCCGATGGATACAATGACTTACTTAGCTTTAAAAGAAAGCAAACTAGATAAACACCGCGTTATTGGTATGGGCGGAATATTAGACAGCTCACGTTTTAAATGCTATTTATCACAAGCATTAAATGTACCTGCAAGCGATGTGCAAGGTTATGTAATCGGTGGTCACGGCGATACAACCATGATTCCTTTAACACGCTTAGCAACTTATAATGGAACGCCTGTTTCAAAATATATTGATGCTGAGAAATTGAAAAAAGTAGCTGCTGATACAATGGTTGGCGGCGCCACTTTAACCGGCATGTTAGGCACATCGGCTTGGTATGCACCCGGAGCTTCGGTTGCTGCGTTGGTTGACAGCATTGTGAACGATCATAAAAAACTATATACCTGTTGTGTTGCATTGGATGGCGAGTACGGACAAAAAGATATTTGCATGGGAGTTCCTGTAGTTATTGGTAAGAATGGCTGGGAAAAAATTGTTGACTTTGGATTGACTGATGAAGAAAAAGCGGCATTTAATAAGAGTGCCGAGGCAGTTAGAAACATGAATAATGTTTTGAGCGAAATCAAATCAGCTTAATAAAATTAAAAAACAAAGGGAGAGGAAACTCTCCCTTTTTGTTTCTGATAAAAATACTAAAACGAATGAGAATTATAATTCTGATAACAGCAGTTTTTCTTGGAGTTAATATTTTAAAAAGTCAGGATAACGGGGAATTTAAGACTCGAACCCAAACACCTGCAGAGCCAAAAAAGGAGAAAGAGGCTGACAATAAGGAAAGAGCATTTGAAAAAGGTTCGTTCAACATCAATTTAGGCTACGGTTTTCCAAACTTATATAAAAATCTTTACAAAGGATTTATAGTAAACGCCACAAGTATAGACAACTATCAAAGCAGCAGTCAATTTGCATACACAGCACAAAGCACCGGACCGATATTTTTAAAACTGGAGTATGCCTTAACAAAATTAATTGGATTAGGGATCCATCTTGGCTATTTTAATCTGAGAATAAATGAAACAGAGCAGTACAGATGGCTTGTGTATGATTCTTCTACTTCTACTTACGATTATCACAATTACAATGATGTCATTAAATATAATTATTCAAGTTTAACAGCTGCGGCTAGAATTAATTTTCATTATGCCAAAGGAGAGAAATTGGATGCTTATTCCGGAGTTGGGATTGGATATAATTACAATGTTCTCACATCAACCTCTTCGTCTGATAATCCAAATGCAACTATCAGAGATCCCTTTACCTATGTTGGTATTCCATACCATTTTTCAATAACAACAGGTTTGCGCTATTATTTTACTCCGAACTTCGGAATTTATGGCGAACTTGGTTTCGAAAAATGGTCGCTTATTCAAGGCGGATTAGCAATAAAGCTTTAAGGGTTTGTTCAGAAAGCATTTGTATATTTGATAAGTGCAAACAATATTTAAAAAATATCCGAATCTTTTTCCTGTTCTGATAATTACATTCCTTACCTTTTTTATTTATGTGAATTCCTTAAACAATCAATTTCTTAACGATTGGGATGACGGTACTTACATCACGTTCAACAAGGATATTCAACCCGGGCAAGGCGAAAGTCTGATTAAAAATGCTTTCACTAAATTCTCGAATGGACATTACCATCCTTTAACTACAATTAGCTATGGGATAGAGTATAAATTATTCGGTCTGGAAGCAAAACCTTTTCACGTTTTTAATTTATTGTTTCATATTAGTGCCGCACTTCTTGTTTTTGCTTTTATTAAACTTTTGGTGAATGATATATTTGTGGCTTTTATTACTTCGCTATTATTTGCCGTACATCCTATGCATGTTGAAACCGTCGCGTGGATATCTGATAGAAAAGACCTTTTGTGTACAATGTATTATGTCGGGGCTTTATGCACCTATCTTATGTATTTGAAAAAAGGCGGAACTAAATTTTATGCCTTTACATTTTTACTTTTTGTGGCTGCTTTACTTTCAAAAGCAATGGCGGTAACTTTACCGGTTGTTTTATTGGTGCTGGATTATTTTAAGGAGAGAAAAATTTCAGCTAAAATTATCGGCGAAAAAATTCCGTTTTTTATTTTATCACTGATTTTCGGTTATGTCTCTGTCTTGGCTCAAAAATCAACCGATGCGCTTGGGGATATTACCGCCTTGAGCTTGGTTGATAGAATCGCATTCAGCGGTTATTCGGTTACGATGTATATTACGAAATTGTTTTGGTTTCAAGGACTCTCCGCATTTTACAACTATCCTTTATTGGAAAACGGGAGTTATCCTGTGATTTATTATTTATTGGCTTTAGTTCCCTTGGCTTTATTTTTTGTCTTATTCAGAATGAAAGAGCACAGAAAAATTATGGTTTTCTCTTTCGGATTTTTTTTAATAACAATAGCACTTGTTCTGCAAATTATTCCGGCAGGTAATGTTATTATGGCTGATAGATATACTTATCTTCCATACATCGGTTTGTTTTTTCTTATTGCAACTCTGGCGAAGCAAATTATTGAAAAACGTAAAAAATACCCAAACATTGTTTATGCAATCCTTTGTATTTATGCTGTAACTTGTTCTTACTTTACTTTCAGCAGAACTAAAGTTTGGCATGATAGCATGACTTTGTGGAGTGATACCATTAAAAATAATCCGGATGCTGCTTTGCCTTATAACAACCGGTCGGTTTTATTTATTAATTCAGAACAATACTCATTAGCGTTGGCGGATTTAAATAAAGCTATTGAAATCCGTCCTGCTTATATAAGCGCACGCTACAACCGCGGTACAGTTTTAATGCGCTTAGAAAAATTCAGTGAAGCTATTCAGGATTTTACTTTTGTGAGTCAGCACGAATGCCGCGATATAGTTTCGGTATATATGTACAGGGGTGATGCTTACATGCGGCTTCAAAATTATCTCAGTGCAATTGAAGATTTTTCTTCAGCCATAAAAAATAACCCAAATCTTATCCAAGCTTATTACAACAGGGGTTTGGCCCTTTATACCCTTAACAAATTTGAAACTGCTATCAATGATTTTAATATAGCTGTTAAAATGAATCCCGGTTTTATCCAGGCTTATTATTTACGGGGCTTATCGTTTTATAAATTACAGAATTACAAACTGGCTTATTTGGATGTAACTTACGCCGCAAAAATGGGTTACCGTATTAATCCGAATTTGTTGAGTGAAATCAGTTCAAAACTCCCGCAATAATCAGAAGGGCAGGTATGGGGTTAATTTTTTTAGCACTTCTTCATCCGGAATACAAATGCGCAAATGTTCTATTTTTGTGATAGGACCGTTCTTTCTCCGGTAATTGAAAACAGCTTTCGTGTCTTCGTAGCTGATATAAGGATGAGCATTTAGTTTCTTAAAATCTTCAGTAGTCAAATCAATTTTTGTAACAAGAGAAGGATCAACCTTTACATAATTTTTCACTATTTGAAATAAAGAATCAGTGAAACCGTAAACTTCCTTTAATTGTTCGGTGGAATAATAACCACCTAATAAACTTCTGTACTTAACGATTCGTTTTGCATAAGCCGGACCAATTCCCGGGAGCGGTAATAATCCCGTGCTGTCGGCAGAATTTAATTCTACAACTTTGATTTCTTTTTTCCGAACGGGTTCTTGTTGTGCATAAACGTCGGCTTTTTTATTCTCAATTAAAATATAGGGTTCAAGTTTTGAATACAATTCTTCTGTTACCCCATAAACTTTTTTTATATCTTCTTTTTTATTAAAGTGAGCACCTTTGTTCCGGTAATTAATAAACGTGTGCGCTGTTTTTTCTTTGAAACCAAGTTGTAGTAATTGTTCTCCTGTTACTGTATTAGGATTAAACACAAAAAAACTGTTCTCGGAGGATGAGTCTCTTGCTATTAAACCGGAATTTGTATTAGGAAAATTTGTTTTTGAAAAATCCGCAATTAAAATGGGTTCAGATTTGATTAATGAAGAAATACCAAGGCGGATGAAAAATAATAAAAGGATAATGCAGCACAGTACCAGAAGCCCGTTCCTTTGTTGTTTATTAAAACCAAACCAATCGCTTAAAACACGATGAATAAAGTCCATTGTTACTCTGCTTTTTTCCTGTTGAACAAATAAAATACAGGAATGCCGAGTATAATAATCAACATGCCCATTCCTGCATTAAATGGTTTTATCATAAGTAAATTAACACAAATAAATCCTGCCAGTAAAATATATAATGCCGGAATTATCGGATAGCCAAAAGCTTTATAAGGACGCGGTGTATCCGGTTCTTTTTTGCGGAGAATAAAAATCCCGGCGATAGTTACAATATAAAATAACAGAGAGGCAAATGTGCAATAATCTAAAAGATCACCGTACGAACCGCTTAAACATAATAAGGAACCCCAAATACCCTGGTAAATCATTGACTTTTCCGGAACGCCATGTTTATTAATTTCCTTCACCCTTTCAAAAAATAATCCATTCGCAGCCATCGACTGAAATAAACGGGAGCCGGCAAGAACCAATCCATTGTTACAACCAAATGTGGAAATCATAATTAAAGCCGCCATAATGTATTTTGCAACATTTCCGAAAACCATATATAAAGCGGCTGTTCCAACTCTATCGTTTTGCGCGAACATGACGCCTTGTTGAAAAACTTCAGTCGCATCAGGTGTTCCTTTTGCTGGAAGCAACATAAAATAAGCAAGGTTCGCTAAAATGTAAAGTATGGTTACGATTGTTACGCCAATAAAAAGTCCGAGCGGAATATTTCTGTGCGGTTCTTTTACTTCACTCGCAATAAATGTAACGTTGTTCCAGGCATCGCTGCTGAACATTGAACCAATCATTGCAACTCCCATTATGGAAATTAATGTATAACCTGAAATTGGAGTTTCTGTAACTACCCCGCTGTTAACTGCAGTTCCAAATGCACTGTATGGGTTAGCAAAATTTTGAGTAAAAATGTCAGAGTTAATTCCGAAAGCGACTCCCAAAATAATGAGTGCCATTAAGGCTACAATTTTAGTGGATGTGAAAATCCGTTGAATGGCTTGTCCGTTTTTTATTCCTTTCGAATTGATCCAGGTTAAAAAGGCAATCATGGAAATAGCTAAAATCTGCGCAGTCGAAATCTTTATAAAACCCAAATCCAGTAAAATATTCTTCTCATCAAACCATGGAAAAAATACACCGGTAAATTTCGCGAAGGCCATTGCGACCGCAGCAAATACGCCGGTCTGGATAACTAGAAATGTCGTCCACCCGTAAACGAAAGCCGCTAATCGTCCCCAAGCTCTTTTTAAATAAACAAACTGACCACCGGCTTCTGGCATCATTCCCGCAAGTTCACCATAGCTTAAGGCGGCAAATAAAGTGATAACTCCTGATAAAACCCAGCACATTAATACCCAGAAAGGTGAACCTAACATGCGGGTCATGTCGGCACTTACAATAAATACGCCCGAACCAATCATAGAACCGGATACAATCATCACGGTATCAAATAAATTTAGGGTTCGTTGTGGCTTATTCATGAAACAAGTTTAAATTTGCGTACCTAAATAACGCAACTAAATTTTATTTCTCAAAATTTAAAATGAAAGTAATAAGTGATAGAATAAGTATCTTAGAAAAGGACAACGTTTTTAGTCTGGTTATTTTACCAACCACCGACCGTAAAAAATTGTTTATTCTGTTTTTATGGCTTTTAGCCTGGACGGTTTGCGGTGTGATTGTATTTGCCAGCTATTTTAATGTAAACACCAGGGATGCTAAAGTGTTTATTATTGTTTATTTATCCTTCTGGACTTATTTCGAATATAAAATAGCAAGGACATATACCTGGAAAAAATTCGGCAAAGAAAAATTATGGATTAAAAAGGGTAAATTGCTTTATCAACGGGAAATTTCAGGGAAAGGAAAAATTAAGGAATTTGATTTGGAATTGGTGAATAATCTTGAATTAATCGAAGTAAGCCCCACAAGTTTCGCTGATAATATCAATCAGAGTTTTTGGATAAAAGGAGGCGAGCGACTTGAATTTCAATGTCAATCAAAAACAAAATACACTAATGGGTACTCGTGTTTGTCTGGA
>CAZRNW010000148.1:0-8227 GCA_964601535.1 uncultured Flavobacteriaceae bacterium | reverse complement strand
ATAATCCTTACCCAAAAAACCCTCACTGGTTTTTGCCTTTGCCGGCGACTCAACAATAACTAAATTCTTACCCATAGTAGTGTACCAATGTAAAACAACCTCATTTTCAGGCCTTTTTTTGATAAAAAAGCCATTTTTTGCTGGTTTTTTACGCGAAAAATTTTGTGCAAAGGAAAATATAAAAAACCGAATTTACCAAATACATTTATTAGAGCCTGATTTTTAGTTAATTAAAGCTAATATGTCAAAATGACATATAAATGTCGTAAATTTGTGGCCCTCAGCACTAATAAATGGAATTTGATAAAAAAGAGATAGACGAAAGTAAGCAAGGCGAAGTTTTGATGAAACCTCAAAAAAATGAGGGAAAGAAAAAATTATTCCTTGAAAGTTACGGTTGTCAGATGAATTTTGCCGATAGCGAAATTGTTGCGTCTATATTAATAGATAAAGGATATACTACAACTCAGAATTTTGAAGAGGCCGATTTGATTTTTGTAAACACCTGCGCTATTCGTGAAAATGCAGAGTCAAGAGTTCGTCAGCGTTTACAGGATTATAAAAAGGTTAAGAAAAATAATCCCGACGCATTAATAGGTGTGTTAGGTTGTATGGCTGAAAGATTAAAATCTCAGTTTCTGGAGCAAGAGAAATTAGTGGATATGGTGGTTGGTCCGGATGCTTACCGCGACTTACCGAATTTAATTGAAACAGCAGAAACCGGACAAAAAGCAGTAAACGTAATATTAAGTAAGGAAGAAACGTATGCAGATATCAGTCCGATGCGTTTGGATAAGAATGGAGTAAGTGCATTTATAAGTATCATGCGTGGATGCGATAACATGTGCAGTTTTTGTGTGGTGCCATTTACGAGAGGAAGAGAAAGGAGCCGTGATCCGGAAAGTATTATTAAAGAATGTAAGGAAGCTTTTGATACAGGTTATAGGGAAGTAACTTTATTAGGACAAAACGTTGACTCCTATATTTGGGCCGGCGGTGGTTTGAAAAAAGAAATTTTAAATGAGGAGCAAAAAGCAAATGCAACCAACTTCGCGCAATTATTGGAAAAGGTGGCAATAATTCATCCGGATTTGCGTGTGCGTTTTTCGACATCGCATCCGAAAGACATGACGGATGAAGTTTTATACACCATGGCGAAACATGAGAATATTTGTAAATACATTCACTTACCTGTACAAAGTGGTAACAGTAATGTACTGGATAAAATGAACCGCGGGTATACACGTGAATGGTATTTGGATAGAATTGCTGCCATCAGAAGAATAATGCCGGATGCAGGAATTAGCACAGATGTAATTACAGGATTTTGCGGGGAGACAGAAGAAGAACATAAAGAAACTATTTCTTTAATGGAAAATGTGCAGTATGATTTTGCATATATGTTTATGTATAGTGAGAGACCGAAGACTTTAGCAGAGAGAAAATTTACAGATGATATTCCTGAAGAAGTTAAGAAACGCCGTTTACAGGAAGTAGTGGATTTGCAGCGTAAGCATAGCGAAATAAAAACAAAGGCAGGTGTCGGAAAAATTCATAAGGTATTGATTGAAAGTGTTTCAAAAAAATCCGGCGAAATGCTTTCGGGAAGAAATTCACAAAACACAACTGTTGTATTCCCGAAAGGAAATCACAAAAAAGGAGATTATGTAAATGTAATAGCTACGAGTTGTACCAGCAGCACCTTGATAGGGGAGGTCGTTACATAGAGGCAGGAGACAAGAGGCAAGACAGTAAGACGCAAGATTTTTATGAAACATAATTTTAAGAAATTAGTTATATGGCAGCGGGCAATGGATTTGAGTGATATGATTTTTGCGTATTGTGATAGTTTGCCTAATAAGGAAAAGTATAATTTGATAGACCAACTAAATAGATGTTCCGTTTCAATTCCTTCGAATATTGCGGAGGGCTCAGGAAAAAGGACCAAAATTCATTTCGCTGAATTTCTTTCAACGGCTTTGACATCAAGTTATGAGGCAGAAACTCAATTGCTGATTTGCCAAAGAAGAAAATACGGAGATGAAAAGGAGTTGGCTAAAATACTAGAATTTGTAATTGAGCTGCAAAAAATGATTTATAATTTCAGAGAAACCCTTTTATAGAAATAATGTGTCCTGAGTCTTGCTGTCTTGACTCTTGGCTCTAAACGAGAATAAATGGATATACAAGAAATAAAACAAAGGTTTGGAATAATTGGTTCAAGTCCTTTCTTAGAAAGAGCAATAGATATTGCACGTCAGGTAGCACCAACGGATTTGAACGTGTTGATTAATGGTGAGAGCGGAACAGGGAAAGAGGTTTTCCCTCAAATCATTCATCAAAACTCAACGCGTAACCATGGACAATACATCGCCGTAAACTGCGGTGCGATTCCCGAAGGCACAATCGACAGTGAGTTGTTCGGTCACGAAAAAGGTTCTTTTACCGGAGCACATGAAGCCCGAAAAGGTTATTTCGAAGTTGCCAATGGCGGAACTATTTTTTTAGATGAAGTAGGGGAGTTGCCTCTCGCTACACAAGCTCGTTTGTTACGCGTTTTAGAATCGGGTGAATATATTAAAGTAGGAAGCAGTAAAGTACAGAAAACGGATGTGCGCGTAATTGCGGCCACCAACATTAATTTTTTCCAGGCTATTGAAAGAGGGAAATTCCGTGAAGATTTATATTACCGTTTAAATACAGTTCCTATTTATTTACCGCCATTACGCGAACGTAAGGAAGATATTCATTTGTTGTTCAGAAAATTCGCGAGTGATTTTGCTGCTAAGTACAGAATGCCTGTTATTAAATTAACGCAGGATGCGGAACAGATTTTGGTAAATTATTATTTTCCCGGCAACGTAAGGCAATTAAAAAACATTACCGAACAAATTTCAATCATCGAAAAAAACCGTGAGATTAACGCAGACGTGCTTTTAACTTATCTCCCTAATTTTGGTGCTAATACTTTACCTGTTTTAAAAAGAACTGATGGCAATCAATCAAATGTTGATGTAAACGAGCGCGATATTTTCTATAAGGTTCTGGTGGACATGAAAAAAGATCTGAATGATTTGAAAAAAGTAGTGCATGATATTGTGATTGCTTCACAAGGGCAAATCAACGGCATTAGTAATGATGATGTACAGATTGTAAACAGGTTGTACAATGATGTTACAGATACACATGCCGTAACCGAAAGCGGATTAACCATCCATCCTTCTATTAATAATTCTTCTAATAAAACAATTGAGGTTGAAGAATCTTTGTCGCTCGAAGACAAAGAAATTGATATGATCAAAAAAGCACTTAAAAAACACAAAGGCAAGCGCAAATACGCTGCGAATGAATTAGGAATTAGTGAAAGAACATTGTACAGAAAGATTAACGAGTATAAAATTGCCGAATAAATTGCGGAAGCTTTTCTTTATAATAATATCCCTTACGGCATTCAGCTATAGCATTCTTGCAAAAGAAACTATTGAAAAACGTCTAACCGAAAAAGAATGCCTTGCCATCGTTGAATCTAATTCAGATGATAAAACTAAAATGGATGCATTTTTTCATTTGGCTAATTTTAAAATGAACAGTAGTCCGCTCGTATGCAGATATTATGCGGATAAATGCAGAAAATTGGCTTTAAAGTTGGGGAATAAGCGTTATTTATGTGAATCTTATATTGCATTATCTGTTTCGAACAGGTTTACCGGCGAAGTAAATAAATGTATTGAGTACATTGATTTAGCACAAAAGATTGCTACCGAAACAAACAACAGTGTTTTGCTTGCAGACTGTTATCATGAACTTGCTTTGATAAGTCTTTCCCAGAATGATCCTGAAAAATCATTAGAGTACAATCTTAAAGCAATCTCCATTCATAAATTGAACAGGAATAAGATGGCGCTATCGGGCGAATACAATAACCTGGGAATTACTTATGCCCAAATGGGAAAATGGGAGGATGCAATAAAATATTTCCGTGCCGCACTTGAAATTGAATTAAGCAGGGGTGATAAGCACAGTTTGGGTAACGATTATAATAATATTGGGGTGTTTTACATTTTCAAGGGAAATATTGATTCGGCTGAATATTATATTCAAAAAGGTTTAAAAATCCGTTTAGAGGTAAATGACCGCCTTGGAATTTGCGGTTCTTATAATAATTTGGCTTTACTTGAATTAGAAAGGAACAATATTGCAAAAGCTTTAGAGAATGCCAACAAAGGATATGAATTATGTAAACAGATTCAGTCGGTAAAAGAGGAAATTGAAATTTTAGATACTTATTACAAAATCTATTCTAAAAAAAAGGAATACAAAACTGCTTTAGAATATTACATGAGAAAAGACAGCATCATTAAAAAAAGCGAAATTGATGCCAATGCCAAGAGATTGGCCGAAATGCAATCCAACATAGAGTTGGAGAAAAAGGAAAAAGAAATTCTTGAAAAAAATATCCAGATAGAGAAAGCAACAGAAGTAGAAAAACAAAAAAATGCGATTATTAATTTATCGGCCTTAGGTGTATTGGTTTTATTGGTGATTGTGGTTTATATACTTATTACAAATAACAAAATTAAATCAGCAAGCAGTATAATATCTAGTCAAAAAAAGGAACTTGAAGAGAAACACAAAGACATTACGGATAGTATCAATTACGCTCAAAAAATTCAAACCGCATTAATTATCAGCGAAAAAGCATTGAGTGCTAAGGTGGATAACGTTTTTGTGATGTTTAAGCCAAGGGATATAGTGAGCGGTGATTTTTATTGGTTCAGTCAAAAAAACGGATATAAATTATTGGCTGTTGCTGATTGTACCGGACATGGTGTGCCCGGCGCTTTTATGAGTATGATTGGAATCACTATGCTTAATCAGATTGTAAATGAAAAAGGAATTGTTTCTCCGGCGGAAATTTTAAATAAATTACGTGAAGGTGTTGTTTCTTCATTAAATCAAACAACGGGAGAGGATGGTAAACGCGATGGAATGGATGTTTCATTAATTGCCTGGAACAAGGATGAATTGATTTATGCGGGAGCTAATAACCCCTGTGTTGTTATCAGTAATAATGAAATCATCGAGTTGAAACCGGATAAGCAGCCTGTTGGTCTGTATGAAAAGCAGGTCGCATTCACTGAACAGAAAATTGAACTGAAAAAGGTCGATAGTATTTATTTGTTTACCGACGGTATAGTGGATCAGTTTGGCGGACCGGAAAATAAAAAAGTAAAAATTAAATTGTTTAAAGACTGGTTAAGTGATATTGCAAAACTCGATTCTGTGAAACAAAAGGCAGAATTAGAACAAAAATTCAATAAGTGGAAGGGGAATACAGAACAAACCGACGATTTATTGGTTATAGGAATTAAAGCTTAAATGAAAGGATTGGTAAAAATACTTTGTATTTGTTTCCTTGTTGGATTAGTTTCCTGCAAAGTGAAGTATTCTTTAAGTGGCGCCACCATTCCGCCGGAGGCAAAAACTATTTCAGTAGGTTTTTTTACAAATAACACAACATTGGGCGCACCGAGTTTATCGCAAAGGTTTACAGAAAAACTCAGGGACATGGTATCATCGCAAACCAATTTGGGACTAGTGCGTCAGAATGGTGATTTGCAATTTGAAGGAAGCATCACCGATTACAATATTTCGCCGGTGGCTATACAAAGTACAGATTTAGCGGGTTCAAACAGGTTAACTATTACCGTCAATGTAAAATACAGTAATAAATTTGACGCCGGTAAAAATTTCGAACAAAGCTTTACGCGTTTTGCCGATTATAAGAGTAGTGAAAGTATTAATAGCAAAGAAGCTGAATTAGTTACCGAAATTTACCGCCAGCTAACCGAAGATATTTTTAACCGGGCTTTTAATAATTGGTAGCCACGAATACCACTAATTAGCACGAATTATTGGCGAACATTAGTGGAATTAGTGGCTAAATTGTATTTTTGAAAATCTTGAATCAAAGCGAACTCATACAATTAATTTCCTCACCGTATCAATCCAATTACGGCGACATGGAAAAATTGCAGGAACTAAAAAAACAATTTCCGTTTTTTCAGTCTGCTCACATGCTGTTAACGCTGGTTTCAAAAAAATACGATAGCGGTATATATCAGGGAACGCTTCGTAAGACTGCCATTTCAATACCTAACCGTGCGCGTTTGCATAATTTGCTTCATTCACCTGAAGCATTAAAAGAAGAATCAATAAAAAATAAAACTTCAGAGATTGAACATTTGAAAGCAATAGAATTGCATTCAGATAAATCGCAGCCAACCGAAGAAGAATTGACCAAACAAGTTGAAAAAGAGGTTGAGAAAGATATAATTACAGCCTTTGTAGAAAAAGAAGTTTTAAAAACACATGATTGGTATAAACCGAAAGAAAAAAAGGAAGTAAAAAAATTATCAGAAAAAAAAGAAGAGATAAATTCCGGCAGTTTTACCGATTGGTTGCAGGCTTTAAAGAAAATCGACAGGGTCGAAGAAGTAGAGAAAAAGCATGAAGTTGAGGAGGAAGAATCAAGAATTATAACAGAATTCAAGAAACCTGAGGAGAAAAAACTTCAGGAAAAGAAAGCTCTCCTTGATAAAATATTGGAAGAGGGGCTTCCAACCCAAATAAAAATCGATAAGAACAAGGATTTCTTTGAAGCCAACCAAAAAGCGAAGGAAAGTCTGCTCGAAAACGAACATTTGGTAACTGAAACACTGGCAAAGATTTACGCACTGCAGGGCAATATCCCTAAAGCCGTTAGAGCCTACGAAATATTAAGTTTGAAATTTCCACAAAAAAGTACTTACTTTGCATCCCTTATCGAGAATTTGAAAAAGGACAATAAGTAAAATTTACACATCATGATACTATCAATTTTATTAATCATCGTTTGCGCCCTATTGATTTTAGTGGTTTTAATGCAAAACTCTAAAGGAGGCGGAATTTCCAGTCAGTTTGGTGCTGCTACCCAAATTATGGGTGTACGCCGCGGAGCTGATGTTATTGAAAAAGCAACCTGGACTTTAGCCATATTGTTACTGGTATTTAGCTTATTAATGACCCCAAAAACGGGTGTTTCTGCTGATGCAGGGACTAATCCAACCGAGTCGGTAACCAAGAAGAAGGCAGCCGGTGCGGTAATGCCACAACAAGCTCCAATGCAACAACCGCAGCAGCCACAAGGTGGTCAGCCTGCAGGTGAGCAGCATGGACCCGGCGATGGTCACGACCATAAATAGAAACTTTAAGAACCGCTTTCCGAGCGGTTTTTTTATATCCATTCTTCACTTGTTTTGGACTTAAAAGAAAGAAGAATAAACCTTATTTTTGGCATTCATTTATGCAGGTATTTAAGTTTGGTGGTGCATCTGTAAAAGATGCGGAAGCAGTTAAAAACGTAGCAGAAATCCTAAAGAAATTTGCTGTAAAAGAAACTATTGTGGTGGTATCTGCAATGGGAAAAACAACTAACGGTCTGGAAGAACTGGTTAAAGCTTTTTTTTATAAAACCGGCGGGGCAGAAGCAGTTTTTCAAAAAGTAAAACAATATCATTTCAATATAGTAAAAGAACTTTTTCCCAATAGAAACCATCCTGTTTATAACGAAATTGAAAATTGTTTTGTTGAAATAAACTGGGTTATTGAAGACGAAGCTTTACCGGATTACAATCAGGTTTATGATCAGATTGTTTGTATGGGTGAAATTATTTCAACGAAAATTATTTCAGCTTATTTAACTGAAAAAGGCATAAAAAATAAGTGGCTGGATGCTAGGGGTGTGATTCAGACCGATAATACTTACCGCGAAGGAAAAGTGAATTACGAATTGAGTGAGCCATTGGTAAAATCAGAATTAATACCTCTGTTGAAAGAAAGTAAAATCGTGGTAACACAAGGCTTTATCGGTGGCACTTCCGAAAATTACACAACAACTTTAGGTCGCGAAGGTTCTGATTATACAGCAGCGCTTTTAGCCTATTTTACAGATGCAGAAAGTGTAACAATCTGGAAGGACGTACCCGGTGTTTTGAATGCCGATCCTAAATGGTTTAAAAATACCAAAAAAATTGACGAATTAACTTATCATGACGCGATTGAATTTACCTATTATGGCGCAACAGTAATTCATCCCAAAACCATTAAACCACTACAGAATAAAAATATTCCGCTTTACGTAAAATCATTTCTCAAGCCTGACGATGCAGGAACAGTGATTCAAGGC